>NZ_JBNJOJ010000014.1:0-112710 GCF_050113655.1 Vibrio sp. TRT 29B02 | reverse complement strand
AGGTCTACGTTTCGCGATCCGCGAAGGTGGCCGTACAGTTGGTGCTGGTGTTGTTGCTAAGATCTTCGCTTAATTCTTATAGAATTATCTGAAGATTTGCACACTTCTTCATTTTTGAAGAACGCACATCTGAGAAAGGGAAGCTTAGGCTTCCCTTTTTCTGTTTTGGTTATAAGCCAATATCTCTCGGCTCTGTTTCTAATCTATTGATAGAATTCAGGAAAGATTTTACGTTTGATGTTTGGCTTAGTGGCTCATCTGTAACGCTTTGAATTGTTGCTTGAGTGGTACCAGCGTTATAACGAAATGATCTTATTATTGTGCCAATACAACTGGTAACGATAACAATTCTTGTTTATATTTATCTTCTGTTAACGGTACTGGAAAGTTTAGATATGTATGTTTGTCTTTGTCATGGTGTTTCGGACAAGAAAATTAGACAGTTAGCCATTGATGAAGGGATCACTGATATCAAGGGGATAAAAAAATGTACGGCGCTGGGTTCGCAATGCGGTAAGTGCATCAAACCAGCCAAAGAAATCCTAGCAGAAACAGAATACCTACAACTCAAACAAGCCAGCTAAGCTATCGCTGAGGCTTTTTTGACAGTTTGCCATTTGGTTCTACATTTAAAAGAGCCAAAGAGGAGGGCTTATGTCATGAAAGGCGATCCAATCATTATCCAGCATCTCAACAAAGTTCTCGGTAACGAGCTCATAGCGATCAATCAGTATTTTCTCCACGCTCGTATGTATAAAGACTGGGGACTCAAACATCTCGCGGAAAAGGAATACCACGAATCTATCGATGAAATGAAACATGCAGATCATCTGATAGAGCGCATTCTATTTTTAGAAGGTCTGCCTAACCTTCAGGATTTAGGCAAGCTTATGATCGGTGAAGATACTAAGGAAATGCTTGAATGCGACCTCAAACTTGAGATGGCCGCGATTCCAGACCTTAAAAACGCTATCGCCTACGCAGAAGATGTCCATGACTATGTTTCTAGAGATCTATTCCAAGATATTCTTGAAGATGAAGAAGAACATGTCGACTGGCTGGAAACTCAATTAGGTCTAATTGATATGTCGGGTATTCAGAATTACCTGCAAGCTCAATATGTTGATGAAGATGACTAGACTCTAACTCGACCTTTTCGGTAGCGAAATGTCACTCCTGAGGTGTGGTGAATTTCGTTGCCGATCCCTATCATATTTCTCTTGCTTAAACTGCTTTCTTTCTGTACTATTCGTGCTCCTTAAACTCGGTCAATTATCTTTAGTTCCTTGCTTCCTCTGGACGACCGGGCCATTTGTGGAAGCTGAATAATCCGTAAGGAGCAACCCATGCGTCATTACGAAATCGTATTCATGGTGCACCCAGATCAAAGCGAGCAAGTTGCTGGCATGATCGAGCGTTACACTGGTTCAATCACTGAAGCTGGCGGTACTATCCACCGTCTAGAAGACTGGGGCCGTCGTCAACTGGCTTACCCAATCAACAAGCTTCACAAAGCTCACTACGTTCTAATGAACGTTGAAGCTGACCAAGCTGTAATCGATGAGCTAGAAACTGCTTTCCGTTTCAACGATGCAGTTCTACGTAACATGATCATGCGTACTAAATCAGCGATCACTGAGCAATCTATCATGCTTAAGCAGAAAGAAGAGCGTGCTCCTCGTCGCGAAGAGCGTGCTGAATTCAAGCCAGAATCAGCTGCTGAGTAATTCAACTTATGACCAATCGAATGGAGCTATCTGGCACCATTGCCAAACCGCCCATTCGTTCTAAAAGCCCTAGTGGTATTGAACACTGTCGATTTTGGTTAGAGCATCGCTCTACCGTTATCGAAGCTGACTTACCGAGACAAGTTTATTGTCGTATGCCGGTAGTAGTCAGCGGGCAAAGGTCACAAGCAGACACTCAGAATTTAGTACAAGGCAGTAGCATTAAGGTAAGTGGTTTTGTCGCTTACCAAACCAGCCGAAATGGCATTGGTAAATTAGTGCTTCATGCCGACAACATTACTCAAATTTAAGATCAGGAGATAGCCCATGGCTCGTTTCTTCCGTCGTCGTAAATTCTGCCGTTTCACAGCAGAAGGCGTACAAGAGATTGATTACAAAGACGTAGCAACTCTTAAAAACTACATCACTGAAGCTGGTAAAATCGTACCTAGCCGTATCACTGGTACAAGTGCTAAATACCAACGTCAACTAGCTCGCGCTATCAAGCGTTCACGCTACCTAGCTCTACTTCCGTACACTGACAAGCATCAGTAATCGGTTCGTTTTATAAAGAGGAATTAAACAATGCAAGTTATTCTACTTGATAAAATCGGTAACCTAGGTGGTCTTGGTGACACTGTAAACGTTAAATCTGGTTACGCTCGTAACTTCCTTATCCCTCAGGGTAAAGCAGTTATGGCTACTAAAGGCAACGTTGAAATGTTCGAATCTCGTCGCGCTGAACTAGAAGCTAAAGTTGCTGAGCAACTAACAGCTGCTCAAGCTCGTGCTGAGAAAGTTGAAGCACTAGAAGCAGTTGTTATTGCTTCTAAAGCTGGTGACGAAGGTAAACTGTTCGGTTCTATCGGTACTCGCGACATCGCTGATGCAATCACTGCAGCTGGCGTTGAAGTTGCTAAGAGCGAAGTTCGTCTTCCTGAAGGCGCACTACGTAACATCGGTGAGTTCGAGATCAGCGTTCAACTTCACTCTGAAGTTTTCGCTACAGTTACTCTACAAGTTGTTGCTGCTGAATAATTCAGTATCAAGACGTATTTTAAAAGCACCTCTTAGAGGTGCTTTTTTTATATCTAAATAAATCCGGCTGTTTAGAAAATGAACAGTAAGTTGACGGAGAAAATACTGTCCGCCTTTTCTAAGCCTTCGGGAACTTTATCGTGATATTGACGAGAGTGGGAAAGCTTCAACGCGATGTCCTCAGTGATGTTGTTTGTCACGCTAATATCTGTATCTGTGCGGATATTGCTGTGACCCGCAACGGTGGTGATATCTGCTGAGACCGCTAAATTGTCGAGCGCTTGCCATTTGGTATTAATGTTACCGCGAAAAATGCCTTCGCGGACGGTCTCAGGAAAAATGATGTCATCGTCATCAATTTCGTCAAGATTGGGTTCTTGGTAGCGAAAACCTGGACCGAACTCGAGCTCTAGCACGAAGGTGTCAGTATTAGAGAACTGATAACCTAGACCACCAGAAAGGGTGTAATCCTTGAAATACGCACTATACCTAGAGTCGACGCCTTTAAAGCTGCCATAGAGATAGGTTTTGGAGCCTAACTTATAGTCACTTTGAGCGGTATAGCTAGACTGGCGCTTATCTTCCTCACCATTTTTATACAGTAGGTAATATTTCCATTCCCCGTTCGTCCGGTGGCGTCCTTCAACGTATTCTGCACTGAGTCGAGAATTAAGCGAGCGCGAGTCAGAATTACCAGTGTGTGCCTGATAACCAAATTCCACCTCACTATTCCATGGTGAAGGAAGATCAATATCCGTTTTACTTAGTCCATTGTCATCGGCATAGACAAACATTGAGCTCATTAAACTTGCACTCATTAGCCAAATTTTAGACACGAACTACCTCGATATTGATGAAAAGAATGGCGCAATAGTAGTTTCAATTGCTCTGTTTACGGTCAGCAATAAGTTAATTCTACATTAGAACCCGACAAACTCACCCAAGGCTACAGACAAAGGCTTCATTCTCGTTATAATTAGCGGTCTATAGCAAGTTGTTGAGCAGACCCATGGCTGAAGCGAAAGTAGATAATCGAAATAAAAAGTTTAGCGACGCACAAGTTGATGCGATAAAAGTCCCTCCACATTCATTGGAGGCTGAACAGTCTGTCATTGGTGGCCTTCTTCTGGATAACGAACGCTGGGATACCGTTGCTGAACGTGTTGTCGCCAAGGATTTCTATAGTCGTCCACACCGATTGATCTTTGAAGCGGTGAAAGCCACGCTAGAAGATAATAAGCCACTCGATCTGATTACTTTATCTGAGTTCTTGGAGCTTCGTGAACAGCTTGAAGATGTTGGAGGCTTTGCTTACCTTGCTGATCTGGTAAAAAATACGCCAAGTGCGGCAAACATCAATGCTTATGCCGATATCGTCGCCGAGCGCGCTTTGGTGCGTGATCTGATTGGGGTTGCAAACGAAATTGCGGATGCTGGCTATGATCCTCAAGGACGTAGCTCTGAAGACTTACTTGATCTTGCTGAAAGTAAAGTGTTCGCGATTGCCGAGGCTCGTACCAATGAGAACGAAGGGCCACAGAATGTTGATAGTATCCTCGAGAAAACGTTAGAACGAATCGAGCTGCTGTACAAATCTCCGCAAGATGGCGTCACGGGTGTTGATACGGGCTTTACTGACCTCAATAAGAAAACCGCTGGTCTTCAAGGTTCTGACTTGGTGATTGTCGCGGCGCGTCCATCGATGGGTAAAACCACGTTCGCAATGAACTTATGTGAAAACGCTGCAATGTCCCAAGAGAAGCCCGTACTTATCTTCTCACTGGAGATGCCCGCTGAGCAGATTATGATGCGTATGCTGGCGTCGTTATCGCGAGTTGACCAGACAAAAATTCGTACTGGTCAGCTAGACGATGAGGATTGGGCGCGTATTTCATCGACGATGGGTATTCTGATGCAGAAAAAGAATATGTACATCGATGACAGCTCGGGTCTAACACCAACGGAAGTGCGCTCTCGTGCACGTCGTATCGCTCGTGATCATGGTGGTCTTTCTATGATCATGGTCGACTACTTGCAGTTGATGCGAGTCCCTGCATTGTCTGATAACCGTACGTTGGAAATCGCTGAGATTTCTCGCTCACTTAAAGCGCTTGCTAAGGAACTTAACGTTCCCGTTGTTGCGCTATCACAGCTTAACCGTTCTCTAGAGCAACGTGCTGACAAACGCCCTGTCAACTCGGATCTGCGTGAATCAGGCTCTATCGAGCAGGATGCCGACTTAATCATGTTTATCTACCGTGATGAAGTCTACAATCCGGACAGTTCAATGAAGGGAACAGCGGAAATCATCCTCGGTAAGCAACGTAACGGCCCAATCGGCTCGGTGAGACTCACCTTCCAAGGTCAATGGTCTCGCTTCGACAACTACGCTGGCCCTGCATTTGATATGGATGATGAGTAACGCTATGAGCTACATGAAAGCAGCGACAGCCTATATTGATTTAGACGCACTTCAACATAACCTACAGCAGATTAAGCTGCAGGCTCCCAACAGTAAGATCATGGCGGTTGTAAAAGCGAACAGCTATGGTCATGGGCTGCGCCACATAGCGAAAAATGCACAGGGTGCTGATGCCTTTGGCGTTGCGCGAATTGAAGAGGCGCTTCAATTACGTGCGTGTGGTGTAGTAAAGCCCATCTTGTTGCTTGAAGGTTTTTACTCATCTGGTGATTTGCCGGTATTAGTCACGAATAACATTCAAACGGTTGTGCATTGTGAAGAGCAGTTAATCGCTTTAGAGCAGGCGGAGCTAGAAACCCCGGTTGTTGTTTGGCTGAAAATTGATAGTGGGATGCACCGTTTGGGCGTGCGTCCTGAGCAGTATGATGAATTTGTTACTCGCCTAAAAGCGTGCAACAACGTCGCAAAACCGCTCCGTTATATGAGCCATTTTGGCTGTGCTGATGAGCTTGACCGTTCAACAACCAATGAGCAAACAGAATTGTTCATGGCTCTGACTGAAGGATGTGAAGGTGAGCGTTCACTCGCGGCATCAGCGGGTTTACTAGCTTGGCCAGATAGCCAACTCGATTGGGTTCGCCCTGGAATTATCATGTATGGGGTCTCTCCATTTAATGACAAAACCGCTCAAGAGCTGGGGTACCAACCTGTAATGACTCTTAAATCACACTTAATTGCTGTACGAGATGTTAAAGCGGGTGAAAGTGTCGGTTATGGTGGTGTATGGACCAGTGAGCGAGATACCAAAGTGGGTGTTATTGCTATTGGCTATGGGGATGGTTATCCAAGAACCGCACCGAATGGCACACCCGTCTTGGTTAATGGGCGAAAAGTGCCTATTTCTGGTCGAGTTTCAATGGACATGCTGACGGTTGATTTAGGTCCAAATGCCCACGATCTCGTTGGCGATGAAGCTATATTGTGGGGACGAGATCTTCCTGCTGAAGAAGTGGCAAGTCATATCGGTACCATCGCCTATGAACTGGTGACCAAACTCACATCACGAGTTGATATGGAATTTTCGAAGTAGTCTAATGTCGTACAAATTATTGCTAAGACTGGCATTGACTGCCAGTCTTTTTGTTTCTGCCTACTCAATGAGTGCAGAAAAAGATTCCGCCTTCCTGCCTTTTTACTTTAGCACTGAAACTCTCGGTCACACCTTTGGTGTTGCAGGTGTCGCTAAAGGTGTTGGTCAGCCTCAGGCCGCCTTGTTTGGCATGGCGCTCTATTCAGAGAAAGAGAGCTATGTTGGCTTTGTGTCTGCGTTCAATTACGCGTTAGCGGATCAACTTCTTTTTAGCACTCAAATGTATCAGGCTCAATTCAATGATAACCCATACTACTTGGGTGAGCAGGGAAGTAATGACTCACAAACAGGGCAAAAAACCATTACGAATGGTTTCGAACAAAACTACCAGTTTGAATTTAAGTACCTGCTGCCATGGGGCAATGTGAAGCGGCATGGCTTAATGGGTGCGTTTCAACCGATTCGAGAGGTGAGCTTTGCGTCTCCGATTGAATCTGGAGTGAGCTCGGTGGTGCTGACTCCGTTTTATTCGTCACGAGAGCTGGATATCTACAGCCAGGCTGACAAAGCCAGTGGTTTCAAGTTTAGTTTTGATTGGGACAACCGTGATAGCGTCAGAAACCCCACTAAAGGCTCACATACCTCATTGGATATTACTGCTGGTGCTGACCGCTGGCAGAGCGAAGATATTTGGACTAAGTGGGAGTTTCAGAATAGCCAATATTATGCGTTAGGCCCGCTCGGTGAGTGGTTTGATCAGCAAGTATTAGCGTTTGATTTCTATACTGCGGATACACCAAGCTGGAGTCGTGTCAAACCACCAGAGCAAGATCAGATACGCTTGGGTGGCTTGTATCGTCTGCGAGGTTACACTAGCGGCCGTTATCATGGCCGTTCAGCGGTGCACTATTCTGCTGAGTACCGAGTGCTGCCTGATTGGCAACCCTTAGATGGCATTCCTTTGATTAACTATTACGATCTGCCTTGGTGGCAATGGGTGGTTTTTGCAGAGGTTGGTCGTGTGGCTGATGAGTACGATGCCAAGACCTTACATAGCGATATGAAGTGGAATTTAGGCGGTGCTGTCCGTTTTCAAGTGGAAGGTATCGTGGTACGAGCAGAAGTGGCTCAAGGAGCCGATGAAGGCACTTTTCGCGTGATGATTAACCAACCTTTTTAGCTATAACAAGACTCTCGCACAGAGAGTCTTATCTTCCCGTATCCCAAGTCAATCGTGATTTCCTTGAATAGTGGCAATAATGGTTCTTGAGCCACCATAGTCACGATGCTCGCCTAAATAGATCCCTTGCCAAGTTCCTAGCGCTAACCGCCCATTTGTTATTGGAATCATCACACTGCAACCGAGTGTCGACGCTTTAATGTGTGCGGGCATATCATCATCACCTTCGTAAGTATGTTTGTAGTAAGGGGCTCGCTCAGGGACAAAGTGATTAAAGTGTTTCTCCATATCGTGTCTTACGGTTGGATCGGCGTTTTCATTGATGGTTAAACTAGCGGAAGTATGCTGGATAAATAACTGTAATAATCCGACGGAATAGTGTTTAAGTTGTGGTATTTGTTGTTCAATTTCATCGGTTACTAGATGAAATCCTCTCTTCTTCGCTGAGATTTGAATTGTTTTTTGTGTCCACATAAGCAGGCCTGTTGCAGATTGATGTTGCTCTAGTGTTAAGCTTAATCAAGGTTAGTGGTAGAATCTTACTTGCAATGAAGGTGTTTGTTTAAAGTTCAAGCAGGGAACGTGACCTAACTCAATGTGAGTGAGAAAGCCCTGCGTCATAATTGGCACCTGAAAAAAAATTACAAAGTCTTGTTTTGTGGCAATTTGCCCTAACATACCTAATATTATTATTTGCTAAATCGGGGATTCCACCAGTTTTCGCTAGGCTGTATGGAATAAAACCTACTGTAACATCGGGATAGTAACCATGTTGAAAAATATCAATCCAACGCAAACACAAGCTTGGAACGCGCTAACAGCGCACTTCGAATCTGCACAAGATATGGATCTAAAAGCATTATTTGCTCAAGACCCAGCTCGTTTTGAAAACTTCTCTGCTCGTTTTGGCAGCGATATTCTCGTTGATTACTCTAAAAACTTAATCAACGAAGAAACATTGAAGCACCTATTTGCTTTAGCAAACGAAACTGAGTTGAAAGCAGCGATCGAAGCGATGTTCAGTGGTGAAGCGATCAACAAAACAGAAGATCGCGCAGTGCTGCACACGGCTCTACGTAACCGTAGCAACAAACCAGTTATGGTCGACGGTGAAGACGTAATGCCAGCGGTGAACGCAGTGCTTGAAAAAATGAAGTCTTTCACTGAGCGTGTTATTGGTGGTGAGTGGAAAGGTTACACAGGTAAATCCATTACAGATATCGTTAATATCGGTATCGGTGGCTCTGACCTAGGTCCTTACATGGTGACAGAAGCACTCGCACCATACAAAAACCACCTAAATCTACACTTTGTTTCTAACGTTGATGGCACACACATCGTTGAAACATTGAAGAAGGTTAACCCTGAAACCACTCTATTTTTGATTGCGTCTAAGACATTTACTACTCAAGAAACAATGACTAACGCGCACTCAGCCCGTGATTGGTTCCTTGAGTCTGCGGGCGATCAAGCTCATGTCGCTAAGCACTTCGCAGCACTGTCTACGAATGCAACAGCAGTATCTGAGTTTGGTATCGATACGGACAACATGTTCGAATTCTGGGATTGGGTTGGCGGTCGTTACTCACTATGGTCTGCAATCGGTCTGTCTATTGCTCTTGCAGTGGGCTATGACAACTTTGTTGAGTTACTTGATGGTGCTCACGAGATGGACAACCATTTCTCGTCAATGGAACTTGAAAGCAATATTCCTGTGATTCTTGCGCTGATTGGCCTGTGGTACAACAACTTCCACGGAGCAGAGTCTGAAGCGATTCTTCCATATGACCAATACATGCACCGTTTTGCTGCTTACTTCCAGCAAGGTAACATGGAGTCTAACGGTAAATACGTTGACCGTGATGGTAATGCAGTGACTTACCAAACAGGCCCAATCATTTGGGGTGAACCAGGTACTAACGGTCAACACGCGTTCTATCAGTTGATTCACCAAGGGACTAAGCTGATCCCTTGTGACTTCATTGCTCCGGCAATCAGCCACAACCCAGCGGGCGACCATCACCAGAAACTAATGTCTAACTTCTTCGCCCAAACTGAAGCGTTAGCGTTCGGTAAATCTGAAGAGACGGTAAAAGCTGAATTTGCAAAAGCAGGTAAGAGTGAAGAGGAAGCGGCTACGCTAGCACCATTTAAAGTGTTTGAAGGTAATCGCCCAACGAACTCAATCCTAGTTAAGAAAATCACACCACGTACCCTAGGTAACCTGATTGCGATGTACGAACATAAAATCTTCGTACAAGGCGTTATCTGGAACATCTTTAGTTTCGATCAGTGGGGTGTTGAGCTAGGTAAACAACTCGCGAACCAAATCCTGCCTGAGCTTGCAGATGATTCTGAAATCACGTCGCACGATAGCTCGACTAACGGTCTAATCAATGCGTTTAAGGCTTACAAAGCGTAGAGCGAGAACGCTTCGCTTCGAGATCGTACGAGATTTTAGAACGGGCTTCGTCCTTTAATAAGTTCTTGTGGTGAGCGAGTCGAAAGTTGCAGGCGGTGTTGGCTAATGTTTAAGCTTAACTGTCTGAATTTAAAGAAAAAGGGTTGACACTGTGTGTCAACCCTTTTTGCTTTTCGCTATACCGTTGTATCCACTGTCGGCTGTATCTCTGTGCTGGCGGTAAATTTCTGACTCAGTAACGCGACGACCTGATCGTAGTACTGCATGTTAGGCTTGTTTCCGAGTAGCTTACAGAGTTCGTTTCCAGTAGGCGTAAAACGGTAATAGAGTAGTCGAACCCCTTTGCTATGAGCCTGTAAAGAGAGTTGTTTGCCTTGGTAGTTGAGTGGAAGAGGTGACTCGAGTTCAATTTCCCCTGATTCCAATTCTGTACCATGCATGAGCCCTAGTTCAAACAGCACCAACAGACTGGAGTATGGGAGTTGGTAATTGCCAACGTTAATATTGCTGGTGGTATTGCGTTTACCAAAACTGAATATTCCCCCTTGGGCACGGTAGCCGACCAATAACTTTCGGCTGTTATCCCCGCCAAAACTACAGGCCAATGAAGCGGATCGCTGTAGAATCTGTGCTTCTTTTGGCGTCATGTCTTGGAGTACTTTCAGCGCTTTCATCGAGGTTGAGCCCGGATTCGTGACCTCGCGTTTGAGTACTTGAGCCCATAAGCGTTGCATAGAGTGGTTGTGAACTTCTTGTGCCATATCGAAGAAGCGGTAGAGCCAGTCTTGGTCGGGATCTCCGGCTGTTTCATCTTTACATGAGATATGTGCCAGTTTCAGGATCTGCTCTAGGTTTTTCTGTCTAAGTTCTTTGCGTTTCCTTTCGCGAATCAAGGCTCGCTCCAGCGTGCTTTTTTCTGGAGTCTCAGCCTGAAGTAACGCATCTAAGCCATAACGCTGGGCGATATTGAGCACACGGCTCGCGCTGTCTTTGATGTAGCTGGATTTCTTTTCTTGGCGTTGAGTGTGCTCAGCTTGATGCTCTATGACAACGGGCTTATTGCTCTCAGACATGCTATTTCCTTAGCCATCATATGCTTAAAGTTAAGTATTAAATGTACCTCGGAACGGCTTTGCTCGCCAGAAAAAGACTGTGAGCCACTTTATAAAAATATCGCTACCATAAATGATAACAAGTTGTTAAAATTGTTATCGTTAGTTTTGAGGAGCTTATGAAGTATTTCAATGAAGATAAACTGAAGAAGCATCTGTCAATTGCCCTTTTATTACTAGTTTACCTAGCGGTGCTAGGTTATTTGTCTAGCTATTTGGCCTAATTAAAGGCAATTAACAGGCTGCGAATTTTTTAACACTTACATATCATCGTACTCGGCGATCTCGGTGCCTTGTATGACATATCCTGTTTCTGCCAACTCATGGCTAATGGTTTCTGTTTTTAGTGTCCCAATCACGTAGATAACATCCCACAGTTGTTGAACGGGTGCGCCTTTAGGGAATTTCACATAGATGATTTGATTTGGTGGTGGTGGTGGTACGTGAATACATGCCCCGAAGTACGGGACGAGTAGAAACTCCGTCACCATGTTTTCATCCCCTTCCAGTGGAATGACAAAGCCCGGGATTTTAACCATACTGCCGTTTAGCTCTTGTCGAACCGTGCCAACCTTTGACTGTTTCATTACATCACCGTCGTGGTCGATGGCGGGCATGCCATATGCGTCAAACTGGTTGCGCTCACTCTCCGGAATCAGGTCAATCCAGTCGAGAGTCAGAGTATCTTCTGCATGAGCAGTTATGCTTGATAACGCCACGGTGATCAGCGTTAGAAATAAAATCGTTATCTTCTTCATTGTTACACTCTAATCGTCATACCATCGCTAAGCGATTGTTTATAAGCTCTTAGTGCGGGAATAAATCCGACTAGGGTTCCCGCAAGTTGTACCGCTCCCAGCAACGTCAGTTCATGTGATGAGAGGGCTAATATCTGTAGATTGATGCCATAGTGTTGCTGAACGAGAGGCGCAGCGAAAGCAAGTGCCGCATAGAGCCCGATGATTCCGATGACTAAGCCGATGAATGTCAGGACACTGGCCTCAAGAATTAACAGACTAAACACATGTCTAGGTCGAGCGCCCATCGCTCTTAAGATTGCCATTTCACGTCGTCTTTCTTGCAAGCTGGTGAGTAAGCTTGAAAGCATACCCAGTAGTCCTGCTATAACGACGAACACGGAAACGGCCATCAATGCCTGCTCCGCTACGGACATCATACCCCAAAGTTCATGTAATGCGACTCCAGGTAGGATGGCACTTAATGGTTCTTTGCCGTAGGTGTTAATTTGCCTCTGAAGAGCGAAAGTTTGAATTTTTGATTTCAGACCGATCAGCATTGCGGTGATCTGTTTGGGTTGGAAATCCATAGCGTTTAACTGTTCAGCGGTCGGATTGTTGCCTAAATTAGCACCGCTTTCCCAGCCAACGTGAATGGCTTCAATGGCTTGTAGAGAAACATGAATGGTTTTGTCTACGGGCGTTCCTGTTGGCGCCAAGATGCCTACAACTTTAAATGGTAATTTATCGTGGCGGCTGAATGCCACATCGCTGATCCCGTGTGCGATGACCATTTCACTGCCTATTGTGTAGTTGAGGGAGCGAGCGACCTCTGACCCAATAACGGCTTCAAATAATCCATTAAACTCTTGTCCGTATTGAAACGAGAGGTTCTGTTTCTTTCCATATTGGTAGTAAGAGAAATAGTCATGATTGGTACCTAAGACTCGGAATCCTTTATGAGAATCGCCAAGTGAGATTGGGATTGTCCATGCGACCGAGCGGTGCTGGCTAAACTCCTGAAAACTCTTCCAATCAATATTATTAGTGGCATTGCCTATGCGAAAAACAGAATAAAGCAGTAGATTGACCTGTCCGGAACGGCCTCCAACAATCAAATCTGTTCCTGAAATCGTGTTGGCGAAACTGCTTTTGGCTTCTGTTCGAATACGTTCAACACCGAGTAAGAGAATGACCGAAATTGCTACGGTCAGGATAGACAGTATCGCAGTGACTTTGCGGTTTCGAACACTTTTCCACGCAAGGCTAACGGTTGGTGTCATGACTTCCCTCCTGCCTGATTAATTTGTTCTAGATCGATGGTTCTGTCGAACAGGGGCTCCAGTGTCGGATCATGGCTGACAAACAGAAGGGTAGAACCTGCTTGATTGACTTGCTCTAAAAGCAGTTCGATAAAAGCAGTGCGATTGTTGTAATCAAGTGAAGAGGTCGGTTCATCGGCAATAATCACTTCCGGTTTACCGATTAAGGCTCTTGCTGCGGCTACGCGTTGCTGCTGACCGATGCTGAGTTCGACCACGGGTTTGTTCATTAGGCTCTCTGGTAAGCGAAGTTTTTTCAACAACGCTTGGGCGTGCAAGATGATGTCACCTTCAACTTGCTGGCGACGTGAGGAAGAAAACTGACATGGCAGCATGACGTTTTCAATCACGCTTAAGTATGGCAATAGATTAAATTGTTGAAAAATATAGCCAATATTGTCAGCACGAAACTTATCGCGTTGGCTACCTGATAGCGCTGAAAGGTCTTTCCCCAACACGCGGATCTGACCAGAGGTAGCACAGTTGATGCCAGTCAGTAGCCCCAATAGGGTCGACTTTCCACAGCCACTAGGGCCTTTAATAAAAAGGTGTTCGCCACGCTTAATCGTTAGTGAGGGAATACTTATTGTCGCGGCTCGGTTGCCTGGCCAGATGAACTCGACTTGATTGAGTTCGACGACAGGCTGATGACTAAGGTTATCCATTCTGGTTTCCAATCAAGAGGTAAGTGGCCCAACAGAGCTAGGCCACTTTAGCATTAGAATGAAATAGTTTTCTGACCCGGTTTAAGCTCCATTGCAGCTTGTTTGGTGTCAGTTAACAGGTTCACTTTGATTGATTCAGTGCTAGGGAACTGAGAGAACCAAGATGTTTCGATGTTGCTGATAGCAGAAACATTGTCACACTGGTAATGATACTCAACGGTGAACTCACCATGGCCACCTGATTCATGATCGTGATTGTCGTGGTCATGATGCTCATCATGATCGTGCTTGTCATGGTCGTGTTTATCGTGGTCATGATGTTCTTCATGATCGTGTTTGTCATGGTCATGATGCTCTTCATGATCGTGTTTGTCGTGGTCATGGTGCTCATCATGATCATGTTTATCTGCGCCTAAAGTGTGAGTAACAGATTGGTGCTCGACTTTACAACCAGCTTCAGAGGTTAGGGTGAAGACATGATCAGCATGGCTCAGTTTGGCTACAGCGTCTTTTAGCTGCTGCTTTTCTGCGTCATTTGTAGGTGCGTGTTCAAAACCAACCACATCTGCACCTGGGGCTGTTATCTCTACAAGTAGCTCATTGCCATCTTGAGCAATATTGAATTCAACCTGACCATGGACATGGGCACCGTGCTGGCGGAAACCTTCTTCTGCATATGCCAGAGAGCTAGTAGCCAGGGCAACACCCAACGCAAGAGGAGTAATCTTGTTCATTTTGATTCCTGAAAATATTTAATAAAGTAACTGTGGTCAATAAAGGGAATAATGTTTAAGTAGTTGTTTTAAATATAATCAAGAAAGAGGCGGAGAGCGCGGTTGATAGGCATAAAACACCACTTCCTGGACACGAGTCGTTAGGGTAACGTCTGGTCGCAAGTTTAGTGGGGCAGCAAGGAGATTGAGAGGTGCCGGACTCGCTCCATGTAATCCACTGGCAAAAAGTTGGCAGTGATGTTCACTATGGTGAGTTGACGAAAGTTCGTACTGGTGCTCGATATAGGCAAAGTTGAGCCATAGCAACAGCGCAGCTGCTAACAGAGCAACCGCCATTGAACGAACTGAAACTGGGCGAGATATCAACACGGCGAGAACAAACAAAAAATGGAATTGTTATACTATAACAACTCCATTCAAAAGGTGAAACCTAACTGCTCAATTGCTAGATGTTTTCTTTGACTAGCTTCAAGACTTGCTCAATCTCAGATTCATTGAGCGCACCTTCTTTTACAAATAGCACTTTGCCTTGTTTGTCTTGAACAATGATCGCCGATGACTCTTTAGCTAAATCCCAATGACTTGCAACGGCTCCCTCTTCGTCTAGAACCATTGATGACCATGGAAATTCTTTTTTGCTGTCTTCCGCTGATGATTTAACAAACGATCCTGTTCCCCAGATAGCATCATCTTGGTTGATGATAGATGTCGTTTGGTAGCTTTGCTGAGGGAACTTCGCTGCTGTGATCGCTGCCATTAAAGGCGCATTGAGTTCTTTTGAACTGCTACGCCCAGCAATCGCTTGGATGACACGAACTTTACCGGTCATATCCTGCGTTGACCATGTCTGAAACGCAGTATCATCCCCTTGAAGAATGATTTCGCCGTAGCTTTTCACCTCAACCGTTGGGACGGCTTGACCCAAGGCGATGTTGTGTGCAAAAGCCAAGGCTGGAGAGCATGCAATTGCTAGAGTAAGAAGGGTTTTATTTTTCATTATGTTATTCCTTTTGATTGTGCGAGAAAAAGTATATACCGAAAATTTTGCTTGGGTAGAGAATTGTGCTGAAGTGTGATGAAATGTGATTATTTTGTTAACAAAATACTGTCTATTAATGCCAAATTAGGTATAATCCACACAGGTTCTAAGGAATGGAACAAAATCAAGGTTTCTCTTGTGTTTAGTAGGAATAGGGGGTGCTATGTTGCGTGAATTTACTACCTATCGTCCACATCAAGTTGCACGATTTGTTAAAACTTTGTTTAAAGGGCAATTTGTAATCTCAGGTGTGGGGAAATTTAAATTTGATAATGGCAAAGTTTTATTACCAGACGTGAAAGACTCTCGAAAACTTATGACCTACAAAGAGATCAATCAGGCCATTGCGGCACTATCTGTGTAGTGCGCACAGGTAAGTTACTGATTTCAAGATATTAAAAAGTCGCCCTTGTGGCGACTTTTTGCTTTTGTTCTTACTGGGGAGGGAAACAGACTCCAGTACCACCCAAACCACAGTAGCCGTTGGGATTTTTAGCCAGATATTGCTGGTGGTAGTTCTCTGCGTAATAGTACTTACCCGCGGGCAGAATCTCAGTGGTGATCGATTGCACATCGTCACCCAGTAGAGCTTGGTAAGCCTGTTTGGAAGCACTGGCGGTTTGATACTGTTCGTCACTATATACATAAATAGCAGATCGGTATTGAGTGCCGAGGTCATTACCTTGACGCCTACCTTGAGTAGGATTGTGTTTTTCCCAAAAAGCATGCAACAGTTGTTCAAAAGAGATCACTTGAGTATCAAAGACAACACGAACGACTTCAGTATGTCCTGTCTGACCACTACATACTTCTTGATAAGTTGGATTCGGTGTGAAACCACCAGAATAGCCGACCGATGTGCTGACCACGCCATCGAGTTGCCAAAAAAGTCGTTCAGCTCCCCAAAAACAGCCCATACCAAATAGAACTTGTTCGCAACCTTGTGGAGGTTCAGCGGTCAAACTGGATTGATTGACGAAATGACTATCGTCGATGATGAGTGGTGTGTTTCTGCCTGGCAGCGCTTCTTGCGCGGTAATCATAGTTTGTTTGTTGAGCATCGTGAGTTTCCTTGCTGTGTATTATGAGATAGACCGCCTAGTTGACTGTTTTCATACAGACTTATTTTTTTTCAGGCGTTATTATTGCCTAACGTTATGGAGATAGATAATTAAGCATGATCATCAAACCTTTACCAGTCCTAATCACCCTAGCTTCACTCACGTTTCCAGTGTGGGCAAATGAAGTTGATCTCAAGATCAATGGTGTCGATGGTGTACTATTGGACAATGTAGAAGCTTATCTATCTTCGATTCCTAAACAAGACTATGAAGTCAGCCTTAGGTTTAAAGCACGTTTAGAGCGCAACTTCACTGAATCACTAAATGCACTGGGTTACTACCATCCTAGTTACGATTTTAAAGTCTCTGATGATCAAAAACTGGTGACCGTTAATATTGATCCTGGCCCAGTAACGACCATAGCGCAGTTGGATATCCATATAACAGGTGAAGCAGAGAATGATCCTGAGTTCCAAGCCTTGATTGAGAAAAGTGGTTTGCAGCAGGGGAGTGCTCTGCAACACAATCATTATGACTCACTCAAAAGTTCGATTCGTAACCTTGCCTTGCAGAGAGGGTATTTCGAAGGCGAGTTTACGCAGAGCCGTCTCGAAGTTGCCCCTAGCCTAAATCAGGCGTTTATCCGACTCGAGTTTAATAGTGGTATTCGCTACCATTTTGGCGCGAATAGCATTACTGGAAGCCAAATTGAAGATGATCGCGTTGAGTCAATTTCACCGTACAAGCAGGGAGAACCTTACTTGGTGGCTAAGGTGGGCGAGTACAATCAAAACCTGTCCAATACCGACTGGTTTTCGTCAGTATTTGTGGAACCAGACTTGACTCAATTAGGCGAGGCAAGAGAACTGCCAATGAAAGTCTCTCTCGCGCCTCAGGCGAGAAACCAGCTTGAAACGGGTCTTGGCTATTCGACGGATGTGGGTGTCCGTGGATCATTAAAATGGAAGAAACCCTGGGTAAACAGCCGAGGTCATAGCTTTGACAGTAGTTTTTCTCTTTCTGCGCCTGAGCAGACGATCACCGCCGGTTATCGCATTCCGTTAGACGACGTATTGAAAGAGTACTACCGAATTCAATATGGTATGAAAAACCTTGATAGCCGTGACACCAAAAGTCTGGAATCCAATCTTGCTTTGGAGAGACACTGGGTGTTGGATAATGGCTGGCATAGAACGCTCTACATAAGATATCTACTGGAGAACTATGAACAGGGCTTACAAGATGACAATGCGCAGTTCCTTTTACCTGGTATCTCCTTTTCACGTAGTCGAATTCGAGGTGGGGCTATGCCAATGTGGGGTGACCGACAGAGCTTAACCGTTGAGTATGGTGACCCTAGCATGTTGTCAGAGACGCGAGTGACGCGTTTGCTGGGCGCGATGACATGGATTCGTGGTGTAGGTGAAAACCACCGAGGCATTTTCCGTATTGATGGTGGTGCTAACTTTGCTGAAGAGTTTGAGAAACTATCGCCATCTCTACGTTTCTTTGCTGGTGGTGACAACAATTTACGTGGTTATGGCTACGAATCTATCTCGCCAAAAGATACCAGTGGCGCTTTGACAGGTGCTAAGTATTTAGCGACCAGCTCACTGGAGTATCAATACCGAGTTTATGGTAACTGGTGGGGAGCCGTCTTCTATGATGTAGGTGACGCATTTAATGACACGCCGGATCTAAAACGAGGAACGGGGGTTGGTATTCGTTGGGCTTCACCCGTCGGACCAATTAGACTCGATTTTGCCTGGGGCTTAGACGCGGCAAAAGGCGATGAATTCGGGATCCACTTTACCTTAGGACCTGAACTATGACCCATGTTGTAATTAAGTGGTCAAAATGGATATCACTGATTTTTGCCGCATTAATGGTAATGATTTTACTGGCATTGGGTGGATTACTTTTTACCAATACCGGATTGAATCTTGCTCTTTGGGGGGCTGAGAAATTTGTTCCTCAGCTAACGGTTTCTTCGACTCAGGGAGCGCTATTCCCTCGCTTTACGTTACATGGCGTCGTATTCAAAGATGACGACTTGCAAGTAGACACAAAGATTACTTCGCTTACTTTGGCCGTAACGCCAACGTGTCTCACTGAACCGAGAGTGTGTATCGATGAGTTAGCCATTAAAGGTCTGAATTTTTCTATGCCGCAGTTGCCTCCTTCAACTCCCGAGACAGAAACTGCGCCAGAAACGGCAACAACAAACATTACGTCACCAGTTCCAATAAAAGTGAGTTGGCTTAAGCTTGAAGATATTAATCTCGATGTGCTTGGAAACCAGATCTCTTGGCGTTTATTTACGTCGAGCGCTTCTTTTCAGGGTAATCGCTTACGCATTAACAAGACCAAGTTTCTCGACCCATTAGTCAAGCTTGCCCCAAGCTCAGATGAAGAAAGTAAGAATCCCCAAGAGTCGCCAGCATCTCCGACGACGGAAGAGGCACAAGCGATCACTCTACCACAAGTGAAATTGCCGCTTCAGGTTGAACTCGTACGTCTCGATGTTGAAAACTTCAAGCTTGATCAAGAGACGCCGATTATTGTCAACCACCTTGGCCTTGCCGCCAAAGCGAAAGGTTCACAGGTCGTTATCGATACTTTAGAACTCGACATGCCTCAAGTTGAGGCGCAATTAAAAACAGACATTCAATTGAGCGGTGACTATCCGTTGTCGCTTGCACTAGATGCAACCATTAAAGAAGAAATTGCTGCGGGACAAAAGATAGATTTAAAAGTGTCAGGTAGTGTCGCGGATTTAGGATTAGCAGCGAACTTAACGGGTTTGGCTCAAGCTCAGTTATCTGCTCAATTACAGCCGTTAGAACCGAATGTTCCTTTTGATATCTCATTGCTAAAAGCTAAAGCACAATGGCCGCTGACTGGGAAAGGTGATTACTTTGTTTCTCTCGACGAGTTAAAGGCTAAAGGTTCATTAGATGGATACCAACTCTCTCTTGTCACCGATGTAAAAGGTAAAGATGTTCCTGATGTTGGGGTGTCATTGCAAGGTGAGGGGGATTTGTCTCATGTTAATCTGAGTAAAATCGATGTCGATACACTCGGAGGCTCCGTGTCTGGCGACATAATGGCTGATTGGAGCGCTCCTGTGAACTGGGCCGCTAACTTATCTCTCTCTCATATACAACCTGGACTGCAATGGTCTGAAGCGGAAGGTGATATAAGTGGTGTTATTTCAACAACAGGTGCACTTACTGAACAAGGTGGCTGGACGATTGAAGTACCTAAGCTCGACATTGACGGTATCTTGCGCGATTACCCTCTCAATATCGAAGGAGCGCTGAGCGCTAAAGATAGCAAGGGCAACGGTGAGTTAAGTTTGCGCACTACCGGACTCGTATTGTCACATGGTCCGAATAGCATTAAAGCAAAAGGTGAATTGGATAAAGAATGGCGTCTTGATCTGGCGATAAACTTTCCTGATTTGATCAAAACCGTTCCCGATTTGCAGGGTAAAGCCGTGGGAAATGTCTCATTGCGTGGTGTGTTGAAAGAGCCGAAAGTTGGCCTTGCGTTAAACGTTTCAGCTGTTGATTGGCAAAAGCAAGCTCAAGTAGCAAAGATGGAGCTCAAAGGCAGTGTAACACCACTTCCCACTCCGAGTGGTCAATTAGCGTTGAAAGTCACTCAAGCTAAATATCAAGACTATCGAGTTGACAATGTCAGCATGAATTTTTTGGGCACACAACAGCAGCATCAGTTGCAGCTTGATGTTATTTCGAATATTGCCTCAACCAGTTTTGCGCTCAATGGTGTTCTGGTGGATAAGCCTGATTTTGTATGGAACGGCACCCTAGAGCGTATGAATATCTCTTCACAACAGGGTGAATGGCGTCTAAACCAAGCCACCAAACTGGGCTTTGAGATGGCGACGCAGCAAGTCGCAGTCGCTGCTCATTGTTGGCTTCAGGCGGATTCTAGCTTGTGTCTCGATAAGGATATTAAGGTCGGTCAAAGCGGCGAAGCAGCGTTGAGCCTGACAAGCTTCAACTTTGAACAGATCAAGGCTTTGCTGCCCAAAGAAACGCTCATCAAAGGTGCCGCCAATGCAAATGTGTGGGCTAAATGGGCTCCGGATAGTGCTCCGCAGCTCAAAGCTTCCGTCGATTTAACTCAGGGACAGGTAACGCAACAACTCGAACAGCCAGTTCAGATCGGTTGGGAGAGTGTTAACCTGAATGCTAACTTAGTCGACAATAAGCTCGAAGCAGACTGGATGTTGGACGTTAGCAACAATGGTGATATCTCAGGTAACGTTACGATTCCTAACGTTTTAGAGAAAGATAAGCAGTTAGATGGTCGCTTTAAATTGAGCACATTTAACCTAGATTTCTTGGCGCCGATAATTGGTGAGTACAGTAAGTTAGAATCCAATCTAAGTACGGATCTACAGATTAGCGGTCCAGCGTTACATCCCAAGGTGAATGGTCAGTTTGTTGTCGATGATATCTTGCTTCAAGGGGACATCTCACCGGTCGAAGTTGATTCAGGACGTGTAGCTATTAATTTTGCGGGTTATGACGCTTCATTGGCCGCGACCATCCATACCCCAGATGGGAACCTAGAAGTTTCCGGTGACGCGGATTGGAATGATCTGAAAGATTGGAACTCCAACATTCGAGTCTTTGCAGAGGAGTTATTGGTTAACGTTCCGCCAATGGTGAAGATCAAAGTGCAACCGGATATGACCATTTCTGCTTCGCCAAAGGTCGTCCGAGTAGATGGAGACATCGCATTACCTTGGGGACGAATTGTGGTTGAAGAGTTGCCGCCAAGTGCGGTCGGAGTGTCCAAAGATCAGGTTTTACTGAACGATGATCTAGAGCCGATTGAATCGGAAAGTAAAGTCCCATTTGCACTAGAAACCAATATCAATATTAAGATTGGCGATGATTTTAAGTTGTCTGCATTTGGTCTTGAAGGTGGTTTGGTTGGTAAGCTCAATGTTGCACAAAAAGACAAAGGACCATTTGTAACGGGTGAAGTTAACATCACTAATGGTTCGTACCGTTCATTTGGTCAGGATCTGATTATCAATGAAGGTAAGATCTTAATGAATGGTCCTGTTGATCAACCGTATGTGCAGATTTCTGCTATTCGAAATCCGGACAACACGCAAGATGATGTGACGGCAGGTGTTAAGGTGACAGGACCAGCCAGCGAGCCGACAGTGACCATCTTCTCTGATCCAGCGATGCCACAGGCAAATGCACTATCCTATTTGCTCAGAGGGCAGGATATTGATGGTGAGGCCGGGGGGAATGCCATGACCACCACTTTGATTGGATTGAGCTTGGCCAAGAGTGGCCGTGTTGTTGGTGAGATCGGACAAGCGTTTGGTGTACAAGATCTCCAACTTGATACAGCAGGCTCTGGCGATGACTCGCAGGTAACGGTGAGCGGCTATATTTTACCTGGGCTACAGGTGAAATATGGCGTCGGTATTTTTGATTCAGTGGGTGAGTTTACTGTGCGATATCGATTAATGCAGGATCTCTACTTAGAAGCAATTTCCGGTGTAGATAGTGCAGTGGATGTACTGTATCAGTTTGAATTCAACTAAGAGCGAAGGAAGGCGATGCAACATCTCGTTTTTGTCTATGGAACCTTACGTCAGGGTGAGAGAAACCATTATCTATTAGAGGACTCTCAATATCTTGGCAAGCATACGACCCCTCCTATTTACAGTTTGTATGATCTTGGTTCGTATCCAGCCGTATCAGATGGACAGAGTGCGATTTTCGGCGAGGTCTATCTAATAGATGAGCACACTCTTGAGCAGTTGGACTCCATCGAAGATGTTCCGGTCATTTATCGACGGGAGCAGATAGAGACAACATTTGGTCTTGCTTGGGTCTATATCTATCAAGATATTAGCCAGTTAGATGTATTAATCGCCTCAGGAGACTGGTGCCAGAAAGTGTAGTAATTTGCTCCAGTCTATATCAAGTAGCGAGGAAACTGCCCACTAAAGGTAAAGGAGGAGAGCATGAGATACATGTTAACACTGGGGTTGTTGTTGCTGGCGGGATGCGCTTCTCAACCGACCCCACTCAGTAGCGTAGAGAGTGATTGGTTCAATTATGGACTCTCTCGCGGAGACAAGGGTTATATACAGCAATCTGAGAAGCAACTTGCCAAGCTAGATAGCGGCAGCTTTTTTAATCAGGCACTTTATGACGCCTACACCAAAGGTTATCAACAAGGGCGTCTTAATTACTGCGGGCAGAATGCTTATATGTTGGGCGTGCGAGGAAGACCTTATCACGGTGTTTGCGATCAGCTCGATCCCTTCTTTAGTCAAGATTATATGTCAGGTCGAAACTCCACTGCGGGGTCGATGTTCTAACCTAGAAAAAGAGCCGACAACTGTCGGCTCTTTTGTGTGCAAAGGTTAGTTTTCTTCGCGATTAAGCTCTAAAAACTCTTCGACCTTTTTCACCATGTTTTTCGACCCGACAAAGAAAGGGACGCGCTGGTGAAGCTCGGTAGGTTTGATGTCCATGATTCGGTTTACACCGTCAGAGGCAACACCGCCCGCTTGTTCAATGATATAAGCCATAGGGTTGCACTCGTACAATAGACGAAGTTTACCGTTTGGGTGGCTTTGCGTACTTGGGTAAAGGTAGATACCGCCCTTGAGTAAGTTACGGTGGAAGTCAGCAACGAGTGAGCCGATATAACGTGAAGTATATGGGCGATGTTCACTTGGGGCGTTTTCCTGACAGTACTTGATGTATTTCTTCACGCCAAGAGGGAAACGAATGTAGTTACCTTCGTTAATCGAGTAGATGCTGCCATCTTGTGGGATCATCATATTCTCGTGAGAAAGGCAGAACGTACCTAGCGATGGATCGTAGGTAAAGCCATTAACCCCGTTACCTGTTGTGTATACCAACATGGTTGAAGAACCATAGATAACATAACCTGCAGCAACTTGTTTGTGGCCTGGTTGAAGGAAATCTTCTTCTGTCGGTGGTGTGCCGATAGGGGACACACGACGGTAGATTGAGAAGATAGTACCAACAGAAACGTTAACGTCGATGTTGGAAGAACCATCTAGTGGGTCCATCAAAACAACGTACTTAGCATTTTTGTTGAGTTCTTTATTAAACGCTACCGCTTCATCTTCTTCTTCACTCGCGACACCGCACACTTGATCTCGAGCTTCAAGAGCGGCTTTAAATTTGTCGTTAGCATAAACATCTAGCTTTTGCTGGTCTTCGCCTTGAACATTCGCAGTGCCAACAGCACCAGTAATATCACCTAGGCCAGCTGCGTTAATTTCTCGGTTAACAATTTTGGCCGCAAGACGAATAGAAGAGAGTAGGGATGATAGATCACCGCTAGCGTGGGGGAAGTCCGCTTGCTTTTCAACAATGAACTCGCCAAGGGTGCGCATTCCAGACATGGTTTTTCCTTTAAAAAGTCGCTCAAAAATATGGGGGGATGGACAGTGTCTATCTCTTACGGATCTTGAATCAGTGCCCGTGTTAATTCTAAAAGTAAGATCTTTTTATTGGTAATGAACTAACTGCTTGAGATCTCAATTTATTTGTCGACTCATCTTCGGCTTGCATTGATGACCGCGCCAGTTTGTGTGGATGAAGAGTAATCAACTGAATGGGTTAACATCATTATTGGTGATCAAAGTAGTTCGCTTTTCAGTGCTTTGTCGCCATAATGAACAGATAATTTTTGCCTAGGACAAAGTCAGTTATGCACATTCATATCTTGGGAATATGTGGCACCTTCATGGGTGGCGCAGCGATACTCGCTCGTCAGCTTGGACACAAAGTGACAGGTAGTGACGCGAATGTTTATCCACCGATGAGTACGTTGCTGGAATCGCAAGGTATTGAAATCATAGAAGGCTTTGACCCATATCAGCTTGACCCAGCACCGGATCTGGTTGTTATCGGTAATGCAATGAGTCGAGGTAATCCGTGCGTTGAGTACGTGCTAAACAGCCAAATTCGTTACACTTCTGGACCGCAATGGTTGCAAGAGTTTCTACTCCATGACCGTTGGGTGCTAGCGGTGTCGGGTACACATGGCAAGACAACGACTTCGAGCATGCTTGCTTGGATCTTAGAAGACTGTGGTTATCAGCCAGGATTTCTTGTTGGTGGCGTACTAGGAAACTTCGGTGTTTCAGCACGTTTAGGCGAAAGTGTCTTTTTTGTCGTCGAAGCAGATGAATACGACAGTGCTTTTTTTGACAAGCGTTCTAAGTTTGTACATTACCACCCACGCACTTTAGTGATGAACAATCTTGAGTTCGATCATGCGGATATCTTTGATGATTTAGAAGCGATTAAGCGACAATTCCATCACCTTGTTCGTACCGTTCCTGGAAATGGTCGTATTCTCGCGCCTAAGCAAGATGCTGATCTTGCCGATGTATTAGAACGCGGTTGCTGGAGTGAGACTGAATTTAGCGGTGAAGAGGGCGATTGGCAGGCTGAGAAGCTGATTGTAGATGGGTCTCAGTTTAAGGTGTTCTTCCAAGGCGAAGAAGTGGGTATTGTTCGATGGGACTTGGTTGGTGACCACAACGTCGATAATGCCTTGATGGCGATTGCAGCGGCGCGCCATGTCGGAGTGACACCAGATTTGGCCTGTGAGTCATTGGCTAAATTTATTAATACTAAGCGTCGTCTGGAACTGAAAGGTGAAGTGAACGGTGTGACCGTCTACGACGATTTTGCTCATCATCCTACCGCAATTGAACTTACCCTAGGTGGATTACGTAACAAGGTCGGCAAAGAGAAAATTATTGCGGTATTGGAACCGCGCAGCGCAACGATGAAACGTGGTGTTCATAAGGAAACCTTAGCGGCATCATTGGCAACCGCTGACGAAGTGTTTCTTTACCAGCCTGACAACATTGATTGGTCGGTGGAAGATGTAGCCAATCAGTGCCACCAACCTGCCCAAGTGAGCGCACAGATTGATGAACTTGTGGAGAAGATCGTGACGAGTGCGAAAGCGGGTGATCACATTCTTGTGATGAGCAATGGTGGCTTTGAAGGTATTCACACTAAGCTGGTGGATAAACTGGCTCAATAACGTAGTTTTAAAGAATGAACAAACAACATAAAGCCATCACTTTAGCTTTTACTGGAGCATCCGGTGCGCCTTACGGATTGCGGCTGTTAGAGTGCTTACTTGCTGCGGACTATCAAGTTTATCTGCTGATTTCGTCTGCCGCTCGTGTGGTTCTCGCTACCGAGCATGATCTGAAATTGCCCGCTCACCCTGAAGCGACACAGCAAGCGTTGGTTGACCATTTTAAATGTGCCCGAGAAAAACTGGTTGTCTGCGGCAAGGATGACTGGTTTTCTCCTGTTGCTTCGGGATCTGCGGCACCAAAACAGATGGTAGTGTGTCCTTGCTCAGCCGGTAGTGTAGCCGCGATTGCACATGGGATGTCGGATAATCTAATCGAGCGAGCAGCGGATGTGGTGATGAAGGAGCGTGGACAGCTTCTTTTGGTGGTGAGGGAGACTCCGTTTTCGACTCTTCATTTGGAAAACATGCTCAAATTGTCGCAGATGGGTGTCACGATTATGCCTGCGGCTCCAGGTTTTTATCATCAACCCAATTCGATAGAAGATCTTGTCGATTTTATGGTCGCACGTATTTTAGATCATCTTGGCATTGAGCAGGGCTTGGTACCGCGTTGGGGATATGACCAACGTAGTTAAGAGTTCTTCTCATCAACTCTAGCTATTGAGTCACATAACTATTACAATTTGTCCGTTACTCATCGGGGAGCGATAGAGGCCATTTATATTGGACTCAGCTGAGATCGAGCTTTGCTCGGGACCCGTGTACCTGAACCAGATAATGCTGGCGTAGGAATTGAGTCTGGACATCCTTAACCACATTGTCCCTCAAGCCTGTGCCGCTCATACAAGGAGAGAGCGAGCAGTGAAAACCACTCTAAATACCATTTCAATCAGTACTCTGGCTGTTGTTAGCCTAACGTCCTTTTCTGCTCTTGCAGCAGACAAAACCTTGACTGTTTACACTTACGATTCCTTCGCCGCAGATTGGGGTCCAGGCCCTACGGTAGAAAAAGCATTCGAAGCACAGTGTGGCTGTGACGTTAATTTTGTCGCGTTAGATGATGGTGTATCGATACTAAATCGCTTACGTCTAGAAGGGGAAAACAGCAAAGCGGACATCGTTTTGGGGTTAGACAACAATTTAATGGCAGAAGCGAAGAAAACGGGTTTGCTTAGCCAACATAATGTCGATACCAGTGCTGTGACTCTGCCGAATGGCTGGGATGACAAGACCTTTGTTCCTTATGACTTTGGCTATTTTGCTTTTGTTTACAACAAGGAAAGATTGGCGAATCCACCTACGAGCTTGAAAGAGTTGGTTGAATCTCGTGAAGATCTTAAAGTTATCTACCAAGACCCACGTACTTCAACGCCGGGACAAGGTTTAATGTTATGGATGAAGTCCGTCTACGGTGATGACGTTTCTCAGGCATGGCAAAAGTTAGCGAAAAAAACCGTTACCGTAACCAAAGGCTGGTCAGAAGCGTACTCGATGTTCCTTGAGGGTGAATCTGATTTGGTTCTTTCGTACACCACTTCACCTGCTTATCATTTGATTGCTGAGAACGACGCGAAATTTGCGGCAGCAGACTTCGCTGAAGGTCATTACACTCAAGTGGAAGTGGCAGCCAAAGTTAAGGGTTCAAAAAACGAACAGCTTGCTGATGAGTTTATGAATTTTATCCTCAGTGACGGTTTCCAATCGGCGATGCCAACGGGTAACTGGATGTATCCAGTAACGGGAGTTGCATTACCGAAAGGTTTTGAGACTCTGACAGTACCAAGCAAAGCTCTCGGTTTTAGTGCTGATGAAGTGGCGGATAATCGCAAGTCATGGATTCGTGAGTGGCAAAGCGCATTAACTTTCTAAGGTTGTCTTTTGCGTAACATTCCCAAAATAGGCATTTGGGTCGCGATATTTATCGCGGCCTTTGTTATTTCTGCCTTAGGTGCATTGCTGGTCAATGCGCCAACTCTCGATGTGAGTCATGTTTGGAGTGATCCTTACTATCGTCATGTTACCAAGTTCAGCTTCTACCAGTCATTCCTTTCGACTGTGATCAGTGTAGGTTTGGCGATTCCTGTGGCGCACGCGCTCTCGCGTCGACAGTTCCTAGGCAAAGCGTTATTACTCAAGCTGTTTGCGACCACGCTCGTTTTACCTGTGCTGGTTGGTGTTTTTGGGCTACTGGCTATTTATGGTAATAGTGGTTTAGTGGCTCAGTTATTTACCAGTTTAGACAGTAAACTCCCATTTTCGATTTATGGGTTGAATGGTATTTTGCTTGCCCATGTGTTCTTTAATCTTCCTTACGCAACCCGTCTGTTATTACAAGCTTTAGATTCGATTCCTCAGCAACAGCATAAGCTTTGTGCTCACCTCGGGATGGGGCACTGGGACAAATTTCGTTGGGTTGAATGGCCCCGTATTCGACAACAGCTCCCACATGTCAGTGGTTTGGTCTTTATGCTTTGCTTTACGAGTTTTGCAACAGTAATGGCATTAGGGGGAGGCCCAAAATCAACCACTATTGAGCTTGCCATTTATCAAGCGATTAAATTTGATTTTGACTTACAGGCCGGTGCTCTGCTGGCGATCTGGCAGATGATGTTGTGTGGTGTTATGGCTTTGGCTATTCAACGCTTAGCTAAACCTATGGCGGTGACGCCAGGTAGCCAGTCTAGATATGTCTATCTATGTAAAGACACTCGGGCATCTAAGTGTTGGGACTGGGGGTGGATATGTGCTGCGATGTTACTTGTTTTGCCTCCGTTACTGATGGTGGTGTTGAGTGGTCTCAATCAGCAGGCGCTAGAGATATTTAGCGATGGCCGTTTTTGGTTGGCGTTATGGGCATCGGTAAAAGTTGCAACGCTGGCTAGCTTTGTTGCGGTGATAGCGGGTGTCTCGATATTGATTACTAGCCGTAGGTTAAGGCTCAATAAACGGGAAAAGAGCGCGGATCATATAGAGTTGATCGGGACGATTATTCTTGTCACACCAGGGCTAGTGATTTCAACAGGTGTGTTTCTATTACTGCGCAGTTTTACCGATGTGTTTAGCCTTGCGTTCTTTGTTGTCGTAGCTGTGAATGCCTTGATGGGGCTGCCTTATGTGATAAAAACATTAGCTCAGCCGATGCTGCATATAGAACAGCAATACCAATATGTATGTGCCAGTCTAGGAATGAAAGGGTGGCAACGTTTTCGGGTTGTCGAATGGAAAGCGCTCAAGAAGCCGCTCGCCCATGCATTTGCAATTAGCTTTATGTTTGCCATCGGTGATCTAAGCGCGATTGCCTTGTTTGGTAGCCAAGAATTTCGCACACTACCACTGTATCTTTTCCAACTCCTTGGTAGCTATCAAATGGACGCTGCAGCGGTAGTCTCCTTAACGTTATTAATGCTCAGTGTCGGTTGTTTTGCTGTGATTGAGAAACTGCTTAAAGCGAATTCAAAGGTAAATTATGTTAGCGCTGACTAAAGTCGATTATTACTACCATGATGAGTTGTTTCATTTTGATGTGAGTGTCGCACAAGGTTCTGTTGTGGCTTTGATGGGGCCTAGTGGTGCTGGTAAATCGACACTGTTGGCCTTAGTTGCGGGTTTTATTGAGCCTAGTAGTGGGCGGATTGAAGTAAACGGTGCCAATCTTGTGGGGCAAGAACCTCATCAACGTCCTTTTGCTATGTTGTTTCAAGAACACAACTTATTTGCTCATTTAACAGTAAGGCAGAATATTGCATTGGGCTTACACCCTGGCTTGAAATTGACTGCCGAGCAGAATAAACAGGTGGAACAAGCGGCTAAGCAGGTTGGCGTTGAGGAGTACCTTGAGCGTTTACCAGAGCAACTCTCCGGTGGTCAACGTCAGCGAGTTGCGTTGGCTCGTAGCTTCGTCCAGCCTCATCCCATCTGGTTACTTGATGAACCTTTCTCAGCTCTCGATCCGATTCTACGTGAGGAAATGCTGGGACTGGTTAAAACCTTAGCAAGAGAGCGACAAATTACCGTACTGATGGTGACTCATCATATTAGTGATGCCAGAGCAATTGGTAGTGATTTTATCTATGTTGCTAATGGAAAAGTGGAAGTGACGGGCAAGATAACGGAGTTATCGTCACAGCATCAAAATGTATCGTTGAGTGATTTTGTTAGAGCAGGGGAATAGCTCTAACAAAAAGGCCGATGGATGACATCGGCCTTTAGAGTGCGTTTAATTGCAGAGGCTAATTAGCTCGCCGCTTCATTTAATGCTTTTAACATTTGAAAAATTTCGCGAGATGCCTTTGGTGGTTTATTCGCTGATTTTTCCTTTGTTGCCTGACGCGCTAGCTGACGAAGACGCTGACGATCCGCATCGGGATATAGTTCTACTGCATCATTGATAGCAGCATCCCCTTTCTCGATGATACGGTCGCGCAACAGCTCAAGTTTGTGTAACTCTGCGGTTGCTTGAGAGTGTTTGTTTCGTACTTTATCCAGTGCAGCTTGCAGCGGCTCTGGATCTTCTAAACGCATCAGTCTACCAATGTACTGAAGCTGACGACGACGAGCTTCATTTTTGAAACGTTGCGCGTCTTTGATTGCGTCTGCAAGGTCTTCACTGAGTGGAAATTTTTCAAGCACCGAAGGTTTCAGGCTAACGAGTTCTTCACCCAGCTTTTGAAGCTCGTCCATATCGCGTTTCATTTCGGTTTTACTAACCCAAATGATCTCTTCTTCCTCTTCCCATGGCGCTTTTTGATTCTTACGTGCCATCTTTCTGCCTTATTTGAACATCTATTTCTCTATTTTAACAAGAATCGTGGGGAGAAAGCGAAATTCTTGTTATTCTAATGGCAATTGATTTTGAGAAATTAAGTAAATATGGACGTAAGACAGCAAGTTGCTCAACAAAGAGTTGAGTTAGAAGCAGCAGTGGCAAAAGCGCTGGAAATGGCAGCAGAGAAATCTGATGCTGCAGAAGTGGCCATAAGCAAGACGACGGGCTTAAGTGTATCGACTCGTATGTGCGAAGTGGAGAACGTTGAGTTTAATAGCGATGGTGCTCTAGGTATTACGGTATATCGCAATCAACGCAAAGGCAGTGCGTCAACATCTGACTTGAGCGAAAAGGCGATTCAACAGACCGTACTTGCTGCGCTTGATATTGCTCAGTACACATCGGAAGATCCGTATGCAGGGCCAGCGCCTAAAGAATTGATGGTTAAAGAAATCCCAGATCTTGACCTGTTCCACCCTGATACGCCTGATCCTGATGTTGCTGCGCAAATCGCGATTGCTGCTGAGCGACAGGCTTTGTCTTACAGCGATAAGATTAAACAGAGTGATGGTGCAAGCTATGACAGCCACTACGGCTTGAAAGTTTATGGTAACAGCCACGGCCTATTGGCGAGTTATGCATCTAGCCGACACAGTACGAGCTGTTGCGTGATTGGACAGGGGCGTAATGGCGAAATGGAACGTGATTACAGCTATACCGTCGCCCGCCATAAAGATGATTTATGGACGCCAGAAGTGGTTGGCCAGAAAGCGGCTGAGAAAACGGTCAGCCGTCTTGATGCACAAAAAATGAAAACAGGTAAATACCCAGTTATGTTCGCTGCTGACGTTGCCACTGGATTGTTAGGGCATCTCGTGATGGCGATCAGTGGAGGCAATCTTTACCGTAAATCGTCATTCTTACTTGATCATCTTGGCAAACAGATTCTTCCTGAGTGGTTTAGTGTCTCGGAGCGCCCTCACGTTCTTCGAGGTCTTGCCTCGACGCCATTCGATAGTGAAGGGGTTTTCACTCAAGATCTTGAAATCATTACCGATGGTGTACTTGCAACATATCTTCTTACTAGTTACGCAGCACGTAAGATGAACATGACGCCAACAGGCCATGCTGGTGGCATCCATAACTGGTTTGTAAAATCGACAGGTCAGAACTTCGATCAAATGCTGAAAGAGCTAGGCACGGGGTTATTGGTCACCGAAGTAATGGGTCAAGGCGTGAATGTTGTCACTGGCGATTACTCTCGTGGTGCTGCGGGCTTCTGGGTTGAAAACGGTCAGATTCAATATCCGGTGTCTGAAATCACCATTGCGAGCAACTTGAAAGAGATGTTTAACCAGATTGTTGCGGTGGGCAATGATGTTGAAACTCGCTCCCAAATCCAGACTGGGTCAATCTTGCTTGAATCGATGAAAGTCGCGGGCGAATAAGGTAAACCTTTGAGCTTGAAGGGTTGGTATAGTGTGCCAACCCTTCAAGATTTCCTCGCTACTTTTCAAACAACTCCGCATGCAGTTTTTGAATGGCGAGACGTGATACGGATTCATTGACCAAGAAACATAAATTGTGCGGGCTTGCGCCGTAACAAATCATTCGTAAGTTCAAGTCCTCCAAAGTACCAAATACCTGCTTCGCGTAACCTTTACTTTCACTCATGTTATTACCGATCAGAGCGACGACACTAAGATTATGCTCAACCTCTACACTACAAAGCTCTTCCAGTTCAACACGCGCTGATTCGGGTAATTGTGGTGCGCCACCCGATGTTCCCGTTTGATCAAGAGTTAGAGAAACACTGATCTCTGATGTCGTGATGAGATCGACGGATACCTTATGCTTCGCCAGTATTTCGAATACTTTCGCCAAAAAGCCGTACGCGTGGAACATTTGGGCACTGCGCAGCGTGACCATGGTTTGGTTGTTGCGCAAAGCCAATGCACGGAATAGTGGTGAGCTTTCGACTTGATGACGTATCCAGGTGCCGCCCTTCTCTGGCTCTTTCGATGAACCGACGAAAACAGGGATATCGTGGCGCAAAGCGGGTACCAGTGTTGATGGGTGCAGGATCTTGGCACCAAAGTTCGCCATCTCTGAAGCTTCACTAAAGCTGATCTCTGGGATTGGCGATGCTTTTGGCGCGATTCGTGGATCAGTGGTGTAAATTCCTGGAACGTCTGTCCAGATTTCCAGCCCTGACGCCTCTACGGCCTCGGCAATCAATGCTGCACTGTAGTCACTGCCACCTCGGCCTAATGTCGTGGTGTTACCTTCGTCATCGGAACCGATAAAGCCTTGTGTGATCACAACAAAATCTTGGCATAGCGGAACCAGTAACTGTTTGGCTAAGGCGCTGATTTGTTCCAATACCGGTTCTGCTTTTCCAAAATGGTTGTCTGTACGAAGAACATCACGAATATCAAAACGAACCGCATTGATGCCGCGCTCTTTCATCAGTTGAGTGAGCAGATGTGTTGACATCAGCTCACCACAAGCCACGAGGTGATCGGTAAGTTTGTGGCTAGATTGAATCGATGCCGCTTCAGCCAAGCTAGTAATCGTATCGAGGATTGAATAAACCTCAGTCGCAGTCTGAGTTGCATCTTCTAGCTGGCTTAGAATGGCGTCGTGAATTTCAGCGAGTTCAACAAGAACTTGATTGCGTCGACTTTGGTCTTGAACGCCGTTGGCAAGTTCAACTAATAGGTTAGTCACACCAGAACATGCGCTGCTTACAACGAGTTTGGTGTTTGGATTGTTTTCGATAATTGCAGCACAGTGGCTCATCGCCTCAAAGTTAGCGACACTTGTCCCACCAAATTTAGCTACATTAAAACTGCTCACAGCATTTCTCCCAAGGCTTCCTGAAATAAAAAATTTTGGTAGCTATACCAACATCCAATGTTTTGCTTTGATGAAGAGATTCGAGCGAAAGAGAGGTCTATATTTGAATGATTTACCTCAGAAGCTCATCATCAGACAGGGCTGATGACAGTTGCAGGGATTCAACCCTAACAACCGATAGATTCAAACCGACAATTTGAATCCATCTCGGCACTGCTCCCCCTCAAAGCGTTGTTTTGGAGTTGTGGCTCCACAACACATCTACCTGGGCAGTGCTCCTCTTCTGCAAAATAATTTGCTATGTGGCATAAATATCCACCACATAATCTGCATTGAACGTGTTTCTGTGAGTTATGTCAATGACTATCTGTAACTTTATGGCATTTATAATTTAACAAACTTGTGACACTGGTTTGACCTCACGACTTTGGGCTAATTGTCGCAGAGCCAGAATTGGATTAAGGTGGTTTGATGAGTAAAGATAGAACGAAAAATATAATTCAAAAGGAGCTGCCAATGACGATTCAAAGTTTTATTCCTCCCCACCGTATTCTGATGGGACCAGGCCCTTCAGATATCTCACCACAAGTTTTACAAGCCTTGAGTCGTCCAACCGTTGGGCATTTAGATCCATTGTTTGTCGCGATGATGGACGAGCTTAAATCACTACTTAAATATGCGTTTCAGACGGAAAATGAGTTTACCATTGCCGTTTCTGCTCCGGGCAGTGCGGGAATGGAAGCCTGTTTTGTCAACTTAATCGAAGCTGGCGAGAAAGTGATTGTTTGTCGAAATGGTGTGTTTGGCGAACGTATGCGTGAAAACGTTATTCGTGCTGGTGGTGTAGCCGAAGTTGTCGATGATGAATGGGGGGCGCCTGTTTCTATCGATAAAGTCGAGCAGGCATTGAAAGCAAACCCTGATGCTAAGGTGCTAGCGTTTGTTCATGCTGAAACTTCCACAGGAGCATGCAGTGATGCTGAAGCTTTAGGTAAGCTCGCTAAGCAATATGGCGTGCTAACTATTGTTGATGCCGTGACTTCCCTTGGTGGCGTGCCACTTAAAGTGGATGAATGGCAGCTTGATGCCGTGTATTCGGGAAGTCAGAAGTGTCTCTCATGTGTACCTGGATTGTCTCCCGTGACTTTTTCACCGGCTGCTATTGAGAAGATTCAGTCACGCACGACGCCAGTGCAAAGTTGGTTCCTTGATCAAAGCTTAGTGTTGGGCTATTGGAGCGGAGAAGGTAAACGCAGTTACCATCATACAGCGCCAGTAAATAGCTTATATGCACTTCATGAAGCATTGCTGATCCTGAAAAATGAAGGGTTGGAATCAGCATGGGCTCGTCACCGTGCTATGCACGAAAAGTTGAAACAAGGTTTGGAAAAACTTGGTTTCGAATTTGTCGTCGAGGAAAGCTCTCGCCTTCCTCAGCTCAACGCAATCTATGTTCCTCAAGGCATTGATGAAGCAAAAGTTCGTACCCACCTTCTAGACACCTACAATTTAGAGATTGGTGCAGGTCTGGGTGCTTTGGCTGGTAAAGCGTGGCGCATTGGTTTGATGGGCTATGGGGCTCGTGCTGAGAATGTAGCTCTGTGTTTACGAGCACTTGAAGAGGCTCTTACTCAGTAGCAGCCATCTTTATTTAAGGCGACCTCGGGTCGCCTTTTTTATTGCGGCTGGTTTGTTCGGTCTGCTTTTAGTGCGTCTATGTCTGGTGGAATATAGTGAACGTCGGAGAAATTTATGTCAGGGAACAAAAACTGAGCTTCGCTACGAATTTGCTCTGCTTTGATCGTTTCCCCTAAGCCCAAATATGCCAAGATCAGGTTGTTGTAAAAAGCAGGTCTAGGTTTATCTCGAATGATTTTCAGTGACCAGTCAACATAAGCTTGAATGAGTTCATCTTGCTGCGTCATCAAACCAATATTGAGAAACGTGCTGTAGATGTCCCAGTTATACCTGTCTTGCCACACCACTGGGTTAGACACCTGATTAAGAATATCAGGGTTCTTTGGTTGAGAACGCTCAAAACCAGTAAGGACATAATTGGTATGAAGAGTTGTGGTTAAGTAAAACCCAGACACGATGGGCATGACTAAACTTAAAACACGCAGCGTGCTTTGGGAGATGATACTCAACGAAGCTTGTCGATAATGACATGCGCGTTGATCAACCCAGTAGAGCAGAATGATGAATGCGATCCAGTGAATCGCCGAGTGATAAAAAGGGTATTCCAGCTGGCTGTGCAACACGATGGGCACGAATAGGGCAAACATAGCTAAACGAGTCCCTTTCTTTGCCTGATATAGGCGTGCCAGAACGAAGAGAGCAGCAAGAAGAATCGCAAGTAGCGGCAATAAGCCCCCCTCCACCCCCCAATACAAGAGTTCGTTGTGTGGGTGAACCATTGAAGCTAACCCAGGTTTATAACTGAGATTGAGTTGATGCTGGCGGGCGGTGTAAACAAGATACTCAGGCTCGAATCGACCGTAGCCATAGCCAGTAAATGGCTTTTCAATCAGCATGTCCAAAGCTTGTGGAAAGGTATATTGTCTTGGGCTTTGCAGATGCATTTTTTCAAGAGCAATTGGCGCTTGTTCTGATGGGATCGTCAAACAACTAAATCCTAGACCTACCCCCAATAAAATGGATACAGTCCAACCTATAAATCGCTTTTTAGTTGCAAAACGATAAACATAAGGAAGAACCAGCAGCGTTGATAAAAGCGCGGCTAGCCATCCTGTTCGTGAACCGAGCACGATAAGCAGTGGCACGCAAAGTAGCGGCATGAGATAGAGTAACGTTACTTCGCTAATGTGGCGTTGGTATTTGGTTGGCTGGCGAGTGAGTAAATAGCCAGAAAGAGCTAAGCCTGTAGCAAGGAAGCTCGCCATCACATTGGGTTGCTGAAAAATCCCATATGGACGATTTATTTCAGTGTCATAGCCGAAAATATTGCCCGGTTGTAGCAGCAAAAATTGAGCCCAACCGAATAGGGATTCAATAAAAACAGCAATCGTAATAAACCAGAGTAAACGTTGTTTCTGCTTATTACTGAATCGAAACTGTTGCAGGACAAAAAAGAGTAAGAAACCAGCCCAAAGCCCCGCTAACCTAATGGCGACAAGAGCGGGCTTAGACCCTGTATAAAAGATGGGCACAGTCATCATTACACAGCAAATAAATAATCCAATAGTGAGCTTGTTGTATCTTAGGTAGCCCGTAGTGCCTAATTGGTATAAACCGATAGCGAGTGAAACACTGATTGCCAGCCAAGTTGTTGCGTTGAAGGACAAGGCGAGGCCTGAACCACCAGGATTCGGCATAAAAAAATGCATAGCTACGAGAAATACAAATCCTAGTGATACTAGGAAAGGCTTGATTAATGGGAGTTTAGGTGCCTTGATCTCAAGTTCTGTCCCTGTTACGTGTACCGTCGCCATAAATCATAACACCTCAAATAATAGACCAGTGATGCAAGGTCACTGCTCTATCAATCTCACAATTAGTGGTTATTTTAACATAGGTTTTAGGAATCTAGCAGTATGAGAGCCTTCGACAAGTGCCACATCTTCTGGTGTCCCTGTAGCGATAATTTCACCACCCCCTTGACCACCTTCAGGACCGAGGTCGACAATCCAGTCGGCGGTCTTGATGACATCTAGGTTGTGTTCGATGACAACCACAGTATTGCCATGGTCACGTAAACGGTGCAATACATTCAGCAGTTGCTGAATATCATGGAAATGAAGGCCTGTCGTTGGCTCATCGAGAATGTAGAGCGTTTTCCCGGTATCTCGCTTCGAGAGTTCACGCGCCAGTTTGACTCGCTGAGCTTCGCCGCCAGATAAAGTCGTGGCAGCTTGCCCTAAACGGATGTAGGAGAGTCCCACATCCATCAAGGTTTGGAGCTTACGGGCGATAACAGGAACAGGGTCGAAGAACTGGCGAGCATCCTCAACCGTCATCTCTAGCGCTTCATCAATGGTTTTTCCTTTATAGCGCACTTCTAAGGTTTCTCGGTTATAACGTTTCCCTTTGCACACATCACATGGAACATAGACATCTGGAAGGAAGTGCATTTCAACTTTAATTACCCCATCTCCCTGACAGGCTTCGCAGCGACCTCCTCGCACGTTAAAGCTGAAGCGTCCTGGTTTATAACCACGAGCACGTGATTCCTGAGTACCAGCGAATAGCTCACGTATTGGCGTAAAAATCCCAGTGTAAGTCGCTGGATTTGAACGAGGAGTTCGTCCGATAGGGCTTTGGTCAATATCAATCACCTTATCAAAATGCTCTAACCCTTTTATTTTTTTGTAGGGAGCAGGGGTTGCAGTCGTAGCTCCATTGAGTTGCGTATGAGCAATTTTAAAGAAGGTGTCGTTAATCAGGGTAGATTTACCTGACCCCGAAACCCCAGTGATACAGCTAAATAGACCCACCGGAATTTCTAGAGAAACGTCTTTCAGATTGTTACCCGATGCACCAATCAACTCGACAACTTTTTTCGGGTCTCTTGGGGTACGAGTTTGAGGTAGCGCAATCTGTTTTGCGCCACTAAGGTATTGACCTGTTAAAGAGTCTGGGTTGGCAAGAATTTGCTCCATGGTACCTTCTGCCACCACGTTACCACCATGAACGCCAGCCCCTGGACCTATGTCTATGACGTGGTCAGCCATGCGGATAGCATCTTCGTCATGCTCGACAACTAATACGGTATTTCCTAGGTCACGCAGATGTGTGAGCGTTTTAAGCAGGCGTTCATTATCTCGCTGATGTAGACCAATCGAAGGTTCATCAAGAACATACATGACACCCACAAGCCCAGCGCCAATTTGGCTAGCGAGTCGAATACGCTGTGCTTCTCCCCCAGAGAGCGTTTCCGCACTGCGGGATAAGTTGAGGTAATTCAGTCCGACATTCACAAGGAATTGCAGACGGTCGTTAATCTCTTTCATTACCTTATCGGCAATTTGTGCTCTTTGTCCGGACAGGGTTAGACCTGCGAAGAACTCCAATGCTTCAGCGATACTTAACTCAACGATTTCAGGAAGGGTGGTATCACCAATAAAGACATTGCGAGCTTCCAGTCTTAGGCGGCTGCCATCACAACTTGAACATGTTTTTGTCGAAATGTATTTCGCCAGATCTTCACGGACTGCATTCGATTCAGTATCACGATAGCGACGTTCAAGGGTATTGAGAATGCCCTCAAACGGATGACGTTTCACGCGAATATCACCACGATCATTGATGTACTTAAATTCGACTTCAGTTCGACCTGAGCCAGTTAAAATAATGTCCCGGGTCTTTTTCGGCAGAGAATTAAATGGTGCGTGCAGATCGAACCCATAGTGATCTGCAAGTGATGAAAGCATCTGGAAGTAATAGTAGTTTTTCTGATCCCAACCACGAATAGCGCCCTGAGCCAAACTTAGTGAATCATCAACAATGACTCGAGCTGGGTCGAAATATTGCTGTACACCTAAACCATCACAGGTACCACACGCACCAGCTGGGTTATTGAATGAGAACAAGCGTGGTTCAAGCTCTTGCATGCTATAGCCACAATGTGGGCAGGCAAAGTTAGCCGAAAAGACAATTTCCTCACCGTCTCCATCCATTGAAGTAACCACGGCAATGCCGCCAGAGAGTTCAAGGGTAGTTTCGAACGATTCAGCCAGTCGTTGCTGAATATCATCACGGACTTTAAAGCGGTCTACGACGACTTCAATGGTGTGTTTTTTATGCAGTTCAAGAGTCGGAGGATCGGAAAGATCACAGGTCTCTCCATCGATACGAGCTCTGATAAAACCTTGTGCCGCCAAATTCTCCAGCGTCTTGACGTGTTCGCCTTTACGCTCTTTGACGATAGGAGCGAGTAGCATCATTTTTGAGCCAGTAGGAAGTTCTAAAACCTTGTCCACCATCTGAGAGACGGTCTGTGCCGTTAGAGGCGTTTTATGCTCTGGGCAGCGAGGTTCACCTACTCGCGCGTAAAGGAGTCTGAGGTAATCATAGACTTCCGTAATCGTACCTACGGTAGAGCGAGGGTTATGTGACGTTGATTTTTGCTCAATCGATATCGCAGGTGATAGCCCTTCGATGTGGTCGACATCGGGCTTTTCCATCAGGGATAAGAACTGACGAGCGTATGCAGAGAGTGACTCGACATATCGACGTTGACCTTCGGCATAGAGTGTATCGAAAGCTAAAGATGACTTACCGGAACCAGATAGACCAGTAATCACAATCAACTTGTCACGTGGAATCGTTAGGTTAATGTTTTTTAGGTTATGGGTGCGGGCACCACGGATTTCAATCTGATCCATCTTGATTACTCTATGCAAAAACAAGTCGGCTAAGTATTACATAGAGTGAGAAATGTGCAAAGAAAAATACTGGATAAAAAAACAGTAACAAAAAGGCAGCTACCGATAGCTGCCTTAATCTTTGTAAAAGGCGGGTTATACGTCTTCTTTGGTGGTGTGTTGCTTACCAAGCTCAGATTTTTTTGTGTCTTTCAGATAAAGATTCTCAAAACAGTAATTCGTTGCTTCGATGTAACCCTCAACGCTTCCGCAATCGAATCGTTGACCTTTGAATTTGTATGCCAGAACACAACCTGCTTTTGCCTGTTTAAGCAACGCATCGGTGATTTGAATCTCACCACCTTTGCCTGGTTCGGTATTTTCAATCAGCTCAAAAATATCTGGCGTAAGAATATAACGGCCAATGATGGCTAAATTACTTGGCGCTGTTCCTGGCTCAGGTTTTTCAACCATGTCATCAACTCTGAAGATGTCGTCTTTGATCATTTCACCGGAAATCACACCATACTTGTGAGTTTCGCTTTCTGGCACTTCCTGAACGGCAACGATAGAACAGCGGAACTGCTTGAATAGGGCGACCATTTGCGCGAGAACACCTTCTTGTTCATTGACACACAGGTCATCGGCGAGTACGACGGCAAAGGGTTCGTCACCAACCAGTTCTTTACCAGTAAGGATGGCATGGCCAAGGCCTTTCATCTCACGTTGACGAATGTAAGTAAAGTTGGCGGTCTCAATAATGTCACGGATATCGATCAATAAATCTTCTTTATTGGTACCGCTGATCTGATGCTCTAGCTCATAGTTTTTATCAAAGTGATCCATGATGGAGTGTTTGCCACGTCCAGTGACGATGCACATCCCGTTCATACCTGCTTGAATCGCTTCTTCGACGCCATATTCAATCAGTGGTTTATTGACCACTGGCATCATTTCTTTTGGCATTGATTTCGTCGCTGGTAGAAAGCGTGTACCGTAACCGGCGGCCGGAAAAAGGCACTTTTTGATCATGATTAAACCTTTCAATTTTTTTACTGAATTCCTGACTGGCGCAACAATACCATGCTTTAACTAAATAGATAATGAATACGCCAGTATTCGTATTGAATTCGTTTTAACTATGTGACTTAGTAGTTGGGATTCATATGTTGTCTAGCCCACGATGCAGCCTGAGCACGATTTTTCACACACAATTTTTTGAAGATCTTTTGCAGATGAGACTTTACGGTAAATTCACTAATAAACATATCTTCAGCAATTTGTATGTTAGACGCTCCAGAGATCAGGCAGCGTAAAATTTGCAGTTCACGAATCGTGAGATCAACCGTTGCGGGTGCGGTCTGACTGTCGACGACACTGCGATAGTAATAGAGCAGTTGTGCAGATACTTTGCTTGGCAAGCAATTCTCGCCATTGATGATATCTTTGCAGCGTTTGGCGATGTGCTCAATAGAATCCTGTTGATAGAAGAGGCCTTTAAGGTGACCAAAAGCAAGAACTTCATCGGTTGAAAGCGGATGTGTCACATTGAAAATGATCGTTTCAAATGACTTATCGGCTAGTGGAAGATCGCGAATCTGGCTTTTGAGCCTAGTATAAGCGTAGTGATCAATTAATAAAATTCGGTGTTTGTGCCGTTGAAGTGCGATAAGCAGATCATTAGGTTGCATTCGAGGTATGGTCAATTCTAACTGTTGCTCAAGCTTATCAATAAATGGATTAGTGGCAGTGACGTCTTCAGATAAAAAGTGAATGGTTCTGGTGTATATTTTTTTGTTCATTTTTTAAATCCTGTGTATTTGCATTAGTGCACACATAGAGTGCTGCAACGAAACCATCAGTGCGAATCGAGGTGTGCAGTTTGCGTTAAAATTCATGACAAAAAGTAATTCATGAATTACTCAGGAGAAGGGGAGCTGAAGAGGGGTCTAAAAAAAGACTTAGAGTTGTTGGACTTAGAGCGACGACGATACATTGTCAGTCGAGGAATTTGTCCCGAGCGTAAAGCGTGTTATCCTATTGCGCTATTTATCTATCATTACCAATTTAGACGGAGCGAAACATGGCTAGCCGTGGAGTTAACAAAGTTATTTTAGTAGGTAATCTGGGTTCAGACCCAGAAATACGTTACATGCCTAGCGGCGGTGCAGTAGCAAATATCACTATCGCAACGTCTGAATCGTGGCGCGATAAAGCGACTGGCGAACAGCGTGAGAAAACGGAATGGCACCGTGTTTCGTTATTTGGCAAACTTGCGGAAGTGGCGGGTGAGTATCTTCGTAAAGGTTCTCAAGTTTATGTTGAAGGTCAACTTCAGACGCGTAAATGGCAAGATCAAAATGGTCAAGACCGTTACACAACTGAAATCGTTGTTCAGGGCTACAATGGCGTAATGCAAATGCTTGGCGGTCGTGCTCAAGGTGGTGCTCCTGCGCAAGGTATGGGTCAATCACAGCCACAACAAGGTGGTTGGGGACAACCACAGCAACCTGCAATGCAACAACAGCCTGCATATCAGCAACAGTCACAGCCACAACAAGCTCAGCCTCAATACAATGAGCCACCAATGGATTTTGATGACGACATCCCATTCTAAGTGCTTGTTATTGAAAAAAAGCCGCGCAAGTCGCGGCTTTTTTATATAGTAAATAATATCACATACGAAATCCCCCTAATTGCTGGGTAAGGAATGCTAGCTAAGTGACTGTTTATCTATTAGCATCCTGAAAATTTGAATCATACGTTGAGAAAAGGAATTCTTTATCCATGAGGTACACGCCTACCTTAAAATTGAGTACTCGACTCGTTGCCTTTGTGACTGTCATTGTCACGAGTGCGATGTTTATTCTATTTCTTGGTGGGACACTGTCGTTTAAACAACTGGGTCAAGAATATCTAGAGCACTCATTGAAAGGCATTGTTGAAGTTGTCGATAAAGAGATGGAAGACCCAGATGCGGCCTATTCTCTCCAGCGATGGATGCCAAAAATGCTTCAAGCCTCGAACATTGTCGAGATGGAGTTGCACTCGTCTTACGGTGTGATTTATCGATTCAAAGACACAACTTCTAAAATAGACGCCTCTCTGCTATATCAGACTCAATACACCTTGGATCGCAATGACGGCTATAGCATTCGTTTTAAAGCGGTCCCACCGTATATTGGTTATGGATACTCAATGCAAGCACTGTGGTCGATTACCTTAGCTGTTGCACTGATCGTCTTCTGTCTGCATCGTGGTCTTAAGTGGCTTAAGGAGCAACTGCATGGCTCTGAACTGCTTGAAGAGCGTGGCCGAATGATATTAGCGGGTCGAGTAGAGGAGTATGCGCAAGGCGATGTCAAAGAGTGGCCTTATACTGCTAGTGAAGCACTCGATCGACTTATAGAAGAACTTCAAGATGCGCGTCAGGAGCGAAGTCGTTTTGATACCTTTATTCGCTCGCAGACCTTCTTGGATCAGTTAACGGGGGCGGCCAATCGAGTGCTATTCGATAGCAAATTGGAAGCGGCTTTGTCTGAACATGGATCCCATGGTGGCGTGTTGATCATTCGGGTAGATGACTGGGAAGTGATTCAAGTTGAGCAAAGTAAGCAGGTGGCGAACGACTTTCTCATTGAAGTGGGTGAAGGACTGAATAATGTGATACAGAGATATCCAGATGTGATCCTCTCTCGTTATTACAGTTCGGATTTTGCTATTTTTGCGCCTAATTTGTCGACTAAAGAAGTGTCAAATATGGCTGGCCATTGTTTAAAACAGTTAGCCAAACTTGATCCTCCTTCTCCTCTTGAAACCGATAATTGGGTGCATATTGGTGTCAGTATGTACCGTGAGGCAGAGAGCCAAGGGCGAATTATTGATGAAGCTGAAACAGCGTTAAAAAGTGCACAATTGCAAGGCATCAATACTTGGAGTCGTTTTCAAAAACACATTGAAGCAGACGAAGAACGAGGCAGTGTCCGTTGGCGAACTTTGTTTGATGTAGTGCTAAAGCCTGAGAACCTGTACATATTCTCCCAGCCTTGCTATCTCCTGAACCAGCAGCAAGATAAGAAAGTTGACCATTTTGAGCTGTTTGCACGCATTAATGACCCAGATAAGGGAGTGATTAAGGCGTCGCGATTTAATTCAGCAATAGAATCAGTGGGCTACGAAGCTCGACTTGATACGGCGACAATCACGACAATTAGGCGCTACCTCGCTCAGTCAAACGATTCAGCAACTTACGCCATCAATTTGCATGTTGTTCCATTTGCCGACCGAGGTTACTTCAAGTGGTTCAGAGATGAACTCCTGCAATTGCCGTCGGAGCAAAGAGCGAGGCTAATATTTGAATTTGCTGAAGCCCGTTTGGTTAAGCATCTGGATTACATGCGTCCAGTGAGCAAGATGATTGCCGGTTTAGGGTGCCAAGTGGCAGTAGGGCAAGCTGGCCGTTCAATTGTCAGTACCCATTACCTTAAAGAGCTACCTGTCAGTTACTTGAAGCTCCATCGAAGTTTAATTAAAAAGATCGATCAACGGCATGAAAACCAGTTGTTTGTCCGCAGTCTAATGGGGGCGTGTGATGGACTTAAAACTCAGGTAATCGCCGTTGGTGTCGATAATAAGCAAGAACATAAAACGATTTTAGATTTGGGCGTGCACGGTATACAGGGTCGCTACTTATGTGCTGAGAAACAGATGCTGCCACTTGCAGCTAGCAGCATGAATGTCAGTCCATCTTCGAACAAAGTACAAGCTGGTCGGCGCAATCGCTGGAGAAGAACATAGAGCAGAATGAACATTCAATCACTGATTAGCAAATTTAAGCGCAGTAAAGAAACGGCAAAGCGTCTGAGCGTTGTTGTTCAGCCGAGTGCACTCTATTTTTCATCATTGCCTGGTGTAGAGTTAGCATTGTCGGTTCCTTATCAGGGCTCTACGTGGCATGAAACATTATTGGATGCTTTGCGAGATGCGAATGTGTCTGAGGTTGTGCTTGATGTCGTGCTCGACTCCAACCTGTACCAAACCTACCAGATAGAAAAGCCAAGTGTTCCAGAAAACGAACTTGCTGGGGCTTTGCCATTCTTACTCAAAGATCTTGTTAGCGAACGAGTGACCGATATTGTGGCAGACGCTGTGGCTCTGCCTAACAGCAGTAAACTGCAAGTCTATGTATTTTCGCGCAGTGCAGTAGTCAACTTATATCACGGTCTCAAATCACTCAACATAGAGTTGTCGAGAATTATGGTTGAGGACGAAGTCTGGGGGCATGCGAGTGAGAATAAAAACTTCTTATTACTTCAACGCAGCAGGCAAAGTCAGTTCAGAGTCAGTGCATTTGTGGAGTCGCAATGTGCATTCCAACGTACAATACGAGGCATTGCCTCACCATTGACGGGCGTTGCCAGTAGTATCTTACAGCTAGATGGTATCGCACTAGAGTTGCAACGTTCGATTGATTACCTTTCGTCACAGTTACGCACTGTTTCTCTGCACCAAATGTACATCTGTTGTGATGATGAAGAGCAGCAGCAAATCGTTGACGCTTTAAACGACACGCTTAGCGTAAAAGTCTCGCAGCTGTCGGAGTTGGGACAGCAATCCGGAGAAATTCTGGTTGGAATTGTTCAAAATTTTCAAAATGCACAGATCAACCTGTTCCCTGAAGAGTTCAAAACGAAGCAAGACTATTTCACCCTACGCAATGTTGTGCTCATCTGGGGAGTGTTAAGTGCCTTTCTTTTGCTCAGCAGTGCCGCATTGGTGTACCAGAAAACGCAGTTAACTCAAGAACTGCAATTATATCGGTCACAAGTCGCAGAGTTTGAAAAACAAACCGCGGTGTTGAACCAACGCCTTAGTCAGCATAAACCGACCCCGGCCAAAGTTGCTGCGGTAGCAAGGTTAAAGCTAGAAATAGAAGCAAAACGAAACTCTCTCAAAGCGGTCAGCGAGTTTGATGAAACTCAGCAAGTTGGTTATTCGGGTGTGATGCGTTCTTTGGCGGCTTTAGGTCGCAACGATATTTCGTTGAGTGAGATCTCCATTGATGCCGTCACGCTTGATCTGGTTGGTTTAGCCAGAAATCCGCAAGCGATCCCTAATTGGGTAAATCAATTCAAATCTGAGTTAGACCTCGTAGGGAGGACGTTTGAAAAACTCAAAATAGGTCGCAATGAACAAGGCATTATCACGTTTGAACTAAAGACGACTCAGGAGAGCGAATAATGCAGCAGTATTGGCAACAGTGGCAAGACAAGTTTGCTCAGTTAAGTCAGCGGGAGAAATGGCTGGTCGCTCTATGTGGCGTCGTGGTGTTTGGACTAGGAATATATGTTGTATTGGTTGAGCCGGTCTTAAAAAACAATCAAGCGGTGATGAAACAGATCACTGCCACTAAGCTCGATGCACAACGTTTAGAGGCCGACATATTATTAATGACGGCTAAACTTAAAAAGGATCCAGACCAAGAACTCAATCTGGAGTTCAAGCGTTTGATGTCTGAAAGCCAGAGTTTATCTGAGCAACTTGCAGAGATCGTTGAGAATCTGATTTCACCGAGCGAGATGGCGCTACTGCTAGAAGATGTCTTATCAGAGACAAAAGGCTTAAAGCTGGTCGCGCTCGAATCAATGCAAGCTGAGCCAATAGTAAGTAATGAACAATCAGAAACCCTGTCCAGTTACTACTTACATCCAGTCAGACTCGAAGTGACGGGGAACTATTTTGCCATCGTTGAGTATTTAGATACGCTAGAGAACTTACCGATGAAATACTACTGGCGAAGCTTTCGATACACGGTTGAAGCGTATCCTGAAGCCCGTTTAGTGCTTGAAGTGTATACCCTAGGTTCCAGACAGGAGTTTATTGGTGGATAGAAAGTGGCTGTTTGCAGTATGCATGCTTATTTCAACGACTGTTTGGTCAGCACAAGATCCGACGGCACCTCTGGGTTGGGAAGCTCAACGGCCTGCGGGTGAGAAACCTAAGCAAAAGGTGCGACCACCCCTACCGGAGCTTCAAGCTATCGTCTGTTCTGGTGAGCAAGATTGTTTAGCGACTCTTGCTGGTCAGGTAAGAGGGATGGGGGAGAAAATTAATGGCTACCGAATTAATCAAGTCCAGTCAGATGCTGTCATTTTGTCTCACGGTGAACAGCAATGGAAATTAGAACTCTTTTCTATGGAAATTAAACAGTAAGGTCAGTGGAAACATATGCGTAAACTCGCTATCGCAATTACGATTACATCTATATTGGCTGGTTGCTCCATGGGACATCGCGATCCGATAGAAGCGAAAAGCACTCTCAATCAAGCGATCAATGAGCAAAATAGCCGCAGCCTTGAAACTCTGCCGCCTTCTGTTGAGGCTGACTTGATGCCGGAACTTGCCAATGACGACATAACAGAAAGCAAGACCATAAAACGTTTTCGAATCAAGGCTAATGGCGTCGAAGCAAAAGCTTTTTTTACCAGCTTGGTTAAAGGAACGGAATTTAGCGCCGCTATCCACCCCAAGGTGACCGGTTCTATCACAGTTAATCTGAGTGATGTTTCTCTTGATGAGGTGCTATCGGTAGTTCAAGACATGTATGGCTACGAAGTGACTAAGTCAGGTAACGTAATTCAGGTTTATCCTGCGGGGTTACGAACGGTGACTATTCCGGTTGATTACTTACAGTTCAAGCGTTCTGGTCGTTCACTTACCTCGATTTCAACCGGTACGATTACGAATACCGATAACAGTTCGTCGAACAACTCATCCAATTCTAATTCAAACTCGAACTCATCAAGCAGTAACTCGACTAACTCGACTCGAGGTGGAACGGAGATTGAAACGACTAACGAAAGTGATTTTTGGCCTCAATTAGAAAGTGCGGTTTCACAACTTATTGGTTCTGGTAATGGACAAGGTGTTGTGGTGAGCCCTCAGGCGAGTGTGATTACCGTCAGAGCTTATCCTGATGAGATTAGAGAAATTCGCAACTTCTTAATGGTCTCCCAGCAACGTATGCACCGACAAGTTATTTTGGAAGCAAAGATTTTGGAAGTGACCTTGAGTGATGGCTATCAACAAGGAATAAACTGGTCGAAAGCCTTTACATCAAACGGGACGAATTACACTTTAGGTCAGGGCTCTACGGTCAAAGACTCGAATGGTTTGCCTTTTCCTTTGCCCGGCTTAGATACGATTGGCACCTTGTTAGGCGGTCAGTCTAATTTGGTTATTTCGAGCGGTAGCTTTGAAGCCGTATTGAGCTTTATGGCAACGCAAGGTGATCTGAATGTTCTTTCAAGCCCTCGGGTGACGGCCTCCAACAACCAGAAAGCGGTTATTAAAGTAGGCACGGACAGTTATTTTGTCACTGATTTCTCAGCAAATACGGATTCGAACAGTTCGACATCGAATACCACAACAGACATAGAGCTAACTCCTTTCTTCTCCGGTATTTCGTTAGATGTCACTCCGCAGATTGATGACCAAGGTAATGTGTTATTGCACGTTCATCCTGCTGTTATTGATGTGACTCAAGAGCAGAAAGAAATTGATTACGGTTCGAGACGGCTAACCTTGCCATTGGCAACAAGCTCGATTCGAGAATCGGATTCGGTGATTCGTGCTCAAGATGGCGATGTCGTAGTGATTGGTGGCTTAATGAAGTCGAACACGGTTGAGCAAGTGTCAAAAGTGCCATTTTTAGGTGATGTACCCGCATTAGGGCATCTGTTCCGCAATACGACTCAACTGACGCAAAAAACCGAATTGGTGATTCTTTTGAAACCATCAGTCGTTGGTATCAACACTTGGCAAAAAGAGCTGGAACGTTCTAGAGATTTGCTGCAAGAGTGGTTCCCTGACGGGCAGTAGTATATATGTACCTCGAACACTTTGGTTTTGAGCACTTGCCGTTTCACCTCACTCCAGATACAGACTTGTTTTTGGGGTTAGAGCCTCATTATGAGGCGATTCAGACAGTCATGGCGGCACTGGCCATGGGGGAAGGGCTAATCAAAGTGACAGGGGAAGTGGGCACAGGTAAAACCATGATATGTCGAGTCATGGCAAAGCTGTTTGAACCCCATATCCAATTGGTATTTGTACCTAATCCCGCTTTGGATGGAGAGCAGTTGCGAAAGGCGGTCGCCAGTGAACTGGGTATCGATAATAGTGAGTCAGCATCGATTGTTGATGATATTCAGGGGCGTCTGATTGAGCTGACGGCGCAAGGCAAGCAGGTTGTTGTGATGATTGATGAAGCACAAGCTCTTAGTGATGATGCTTTGGAAGTGCTGAGGTTGTTCGGCAATCTAGAAACTGAACGGTGTAAGCTGTTGCAAACGGTCATATTTGGTCAGCCTGAATTGGATGAACGTCTGTCACAGCATCATTTACGTCAGTTTCGCCAGCGGATTACTTTTAGTGCCCAGTTACGCGGACTGACTCTTGACGAGACCGTGGCTTACATTGACAACCGACTAAGCAAAGTCGGTGGTCAAACTTCTCTATTTTCTCTCAATCATAAGAAGGCTATCTGGCGAGCAAGCAAAGGTTATCCAAGATTGATTAATCAAATCTGCCATAAAGCACTGCTGTTGGCTTGCAGTCAACAGCTAGCAATTGTCACTAATCGGCAACTATTTGCTGCCATTCATGACACTTATGACAGTTGTAAACCTAAATTTAAGAGCCCGCTATTGTGGGGGTGGAGTTAAATCATGAGTGCAATTAATAACGCGCTTGCCAAGTTAGCTAAAGAGTCGCCATCGAAAGTGACACTTACCAAAGCTGATATCGCCCCAGTGAAACAACGTCCTGTTTTACCTTGGGTGGTAGGAAGTTTTGCGCTGAGTTTAGCGGTTGGTGGCTGGGCAATATCTCAGCAAGCACCGATGAGCGATCGACTTGAGACCATCGAATTTGCGAGCGAGCAAATTGAGGTTGCTTCACCCACTCAGAAAGTGACGCCCAATCACTCTGCCCTGTATCGGACGGATCGCCAAGATAAGCCGTCCCAATCCGCTATAGAAACGCAAAAGGTGAGTAAAAAAACGCCACATTTACAGCAAGCTCCGACTGTTTTGCTGGCTCAAAATAAAGCGACAAGCAACCAAGCTTCTCAAGTGACACAGGCTCAACTAGGCGAAGTGGTCATTGAGCAAGTCGATTTAACGCCACAGCAGTTGTCGGATAAAGCACAACAGCGCGCAAAAAAAGCACTGGATGGCAACAATCTATCAGAAGCACTCAATCATTATAGTGAGGCATTGCGTTATACACCGGCCGATGCCTCAGTTAGAAAACGCTTATCTGCGCTTTACTATGGTAAAGGAGAAGTAAGAAAAGCCGCTGAAATTTTGCAAAAAGGTATCGCCCTCAACCCAGAGGATGTTGATTTACGCTTAGCTTTGGCAAGAATGCTGATGAAAGAGCAGCAGAACGGCGTGGCTTTAACGGTACTCAGTGCCCTACCAAAATCTGTCTCAGTGGAGTACTTAGCTTTACGTGCTGCTTTAGCGCAAAAAGAAAAGCAAGATGAGATGGCTCTGCAAAGTTACCAGCAGTTAGTTGCCATCGAGCCTGATAGTGCTCGCTGGTGGTTAGGACTGGCTATTCAACAAGAGCGAGCTTTTGATTTAGCATCGGCAAAAAGCGCCTACCACCAAGCGTTGACTAAGCTTGGACTCTCTAGCCAGTCGCAGCAATTTATCCGAGACCGACTAACTCTGATTAGCAGTTTAGAGGAATCCAGTAGTGAAAATTAAATTAAGAAAGCGCTTGGGTGATTTGCTAGTCGAAGAGGGCATTATCACTGAACACCAAGTTGAACAGGCGCTAAATGCACAGCAATCAACGGGTCGAAAGTTAGGTGCGACATTAATCGAGTTAGGATTCTTAAGTGAGCATCAGATGCTGACATTTTTGTCTCAGCAACTTGATATTCCCTTGATCGATCTCAGTCGAGCCAATGTCGATATCGATGCAGTCCAACTTCTGCCTGAAGTGCATGCTCGCCGTTTGCGGGCATTGGTCATTGCTCGTCAAATGGATACCTTGCGAGTCGCAATGAGCGATCCTGCCGACCTGTTTGCTCAGGAGGCACTACTCGGTCAATTATCGCAATACGCGATCGAGTTTGTTATCGCACCAGAAAAACAACTGGTGGAAGGGTTTGATCGCTACTATCGTCGAACTAAAGAAATTGCTTCGTTTGCAGAGCAGTTACAGGCGGAGCATCAGGTAACCGAAGCCTTCGATTTTAATATTGAAGGTGAAGACAGTGACGAAGTGACTGTGGTTAAGCTGATCAATTCACTGTTTGAAGATGCCATCCAAGTGGGAGCATCGGACATCCACATTGAACCAGATTCGAATGTTCTGCGTCTACGCCAGCGTATCGATGGTGTCTTGCATGAAACATTGCTCAATGAGGTCAACATTGCCTCGGCGTTAGTGCTGCGTCTAAAACTAATGGCTAACTTAGATATTTCTGAAAAGCGTTTGCCGCAGGATGGACGCTTTAATATCCGAGCCAAAGGGCAATCGGTAGACATTCGTATGTCTACTATGCCAGTGCAATACGGTGAGTCGGTGGTTATGCGTCTGCTCAATCAGTCTTCTGGCGTAAGAAAACTAGAAGAGTCAGGTTTGCCCGATGATCTACTCGTCAGGTTAAGGCGTCAATTGCGTCGACCTCACGGCATGATATTAGTGACTGGCCCAACTGGTTCGGGAAAAACAACGACTCTGTATGGTGCACTCAATGAACTCAATGAGCCAGGCAAAAAAATCATTACTGCTGAAGATCCCGTTGAATACAGATTACCGCGAGTCAATCAGGTTCAGGTTAATCCTAAGATAGACCTCGATTTCTCTACTGTGTTGAGAACATTTCTACGTCAAGACCCTGATATCATCTTGGTCGGTGAGATGCGTGATCAGGAAACGGTCGAAATTGGCCTTCGTGCAGCACTTACTGGGCATTTAGTGCTAAGTACATTGCATACCAATGATGCGGTCGATAGTGCGCTACGAATGATGGACATGGGGGCGCCAGGCTATCTTGTTGCGAGTGCTGTTCGTGCGGTCGTCGCTCAGCGATTGGTGCGAAAAGTATGCCCTGATTGTAAAACGGAAGATGAGCTTGATGCGGCAGACAAGCAATGGATCGCTCAACGCTTCCCTAATCAGGTTGAAAGTCGTTTTGTTAAAGGCCGTGGTTGCCAAAACTGTAACCTAACGGGTTACAGAGGGCGTATTGGTGTATTTGAAATGCTTGAGCTTGAGCAAGATATGATGGATATGCTGCGCGCAAATGATGCCGTAGGCTTTTCACGCGTGGCACGTAACGCACCCAACTACAAACCGTTGCTTGCTTCTGCCATGGAGTTAGCTTTGCAAGGCATTGTCAGTTTGAGTGAAGTGAAGACCTTGGGAGAAGGTGACTCTTCAGGTTCTGCACAGGCGATCTACATCTAGGAATCACTATGCCACATTTTCGATATCAAGGCAGACACTCAGATGGCTCAGCGACGTCTGGAACGATAGAAGCACCGACTCAGGATGCGGTTGCCGAACAGTTGTTGAATAAGGGAATCATTCCGACCCGTATTCAGGCTGGCGGTGGTCAGGCTGCGTTCAATATTGATGTCAAATCGTTACTCACTCCAACGATCCCTTTGGAAGTACTGGTCATTTTCTGTCGTCAGCTATACAGCTTAACTAAAGCCGGAGTTCCCTTGCTGCGCTCGATGAAAGGGTTGAGTCAAAATAGCGCCAACAAGCAACTTCAGCAAGCGCTTGAAGCGGTCACTCAAGAGCTAACCAACGGTCGCAGCTTGTCGAATTCAATGCAGATGTATCCTAAAGTGTTTAGCTCACTGTTTGTCTCTATGGTCCATGTCGGGGAGAACACAGGTCGTCTTGATCAGGCCTTGTTGCAACTGGCGAACTACTATGAGCAGGAAGTTGAAACACGTAAGCGTATTAAAACAGCGATGCGTTACCCGACGTTTGTGATCAGTTTTATTGTGGTCGCGATGTTTATTCTCAACGTTAAAGTGATCCCTCAGTTTACCAGTATGTTCGCTCGCTTCGGTGTCGATCTGCCACTGCCAACACGAATCCTCATTTCAACGTCAGAATTCTTTGTTAACTATTGGTTGGTTCTGGTCGCTATCATGATAGGTGCCTTATTTGCCCTGAAAGCTTGGATCGGGACTGCCAATGGTCGTGAGCAGTGGGATAAGTTTCGCTTGAGAATGCCTGTGGTCGGAGAGTTGATCAATCGAGCTCAACTGTCACGATTTTCAAGAACCTTTGCCTTGATGCTTAAGGCGGGGGTACCGCTCAATCAATCATTGGCTTTATCTGCGGAAGCGTTAGGAAATCGATTTCTAGAAAACCGACTTCTTGAGATGAAATCCTCTATTGAAGCGGGCAGCCCTATATCATCGACAGCAATAAATAGCGGCATCTTTACACCATTGGTTATTCAGATGATTTCTGTCGGTGAGGAGACGGGGCGAATAGATGAACTGCTACTAGAAGTAGCTGACTTCTATGACAGAGAAGTGGACTATGACCTAAAAACACTAACAGCACGCATCGAGCCGATATTGTTGGTGATTGTCGCCAGTATGGTGTTAGTGCTTGCGCTGGGTATCTTCCTGCCGATGTGGGGCATGCTTGATGCTATCAAGGGTTAATGCGGCACTGTTCCTTCAGCGCTCAAGATTAATCACTTGGTTGTTGGTGGTGATGGTTCTGACTCTCAGCTTGCTACTCGCGTGGCAGAATGTAGAAGTTAAGGCCAACGATTCTGCTTTTTTGCTGGCGACGCAAAGAGTGATTGAACGAGCGAGTTACTTTAAGCAGCAGTGGTTATTGGCAAAGAGAAATACGCCGTTAGAGGTTGATGGTAGGGTGTTGAACTACACTAATAGTGGGTGGATTGAACCGCTTGATAGTGACCGACAGAATAGCTGTATTTTTTGGTTAGAGGTTCTATACCCAGAGAAAGAAATCCTAGGTAAAGAGCCATGGAAGATAGTCGATGATTCAATAGGCACCAGCTACAGTTGTAGCTATTTTTATCAGCAAGGCAGAGTGTTCACTATCAATCTGATCGGTAACAAGTTTTCTGCTAAAGTTGGATTCTTAGCTGAGTCTCATAATTGAAGTTTGGCTTCTAGCAGAAGTAAGAAAATTCCGTATAATACGGTGTACTAAATAGTAGGTTATTAATTTATGGCTAACAAACAGTCTGGTTTTTCATTGGTTGAGTTGGTCGTGGTCATTGTCGTGGTAGGTTTACTTGCCGTGGCGGCGTTACCGCGCTTTTTAGACGTGACTGATGAAGCAAAAAAAGCCAGTGTTGAAGGTGTTGCTGGCGGATATGCGACGGGCGTGTTATCGGCTAGAGCTCAGTGGGAAGCAGAGGCGAGACCCTCGGTGACCATTGATGGTACAACACGTAATACAGTGAACTATGACGGTGTTGATTTTTGGCTTACAAGTTCTGACCAAGCTGGTGGGGATTTTAGAGATGGCTATCCGTATGCCATCAACAACGGTGACAATAGTTTTCCTGCCGGACTGACCAATGATATTTGTATCGAACTCATGTCTAACCTACTTCAGAATCCGCCAAGAGTGGGCACAACTGCTCAAGCTGAGGCCGATTCAAATATTAAGTATTCAGCCCAGGCTGATGACGCGGCTTCAACTTGCACCTATATTCAGCAAGAGGGTAATAGCGAAAATCAGTTTGTTTATGAAATTGAAACGGGTCGTGTGACCGTAACTCTGCAGTAATGCGCTATAAAATAGAGAGATAGAACGATGAAAAGACAAGGCGGTTTCACCCTTATTGAACTTGTGGTAGTCATTGTTATTTTGGGTATTCTTGCCGTCACTGCGGCACCACGTTTTTTGAATATTCAAGACGATGCGAGAATTGCTACGCTTGAGGGTTTAGCTGGAGCTATGCAGGGTGCGGCAGGTATTGTATATGGTAAGTCAGCGATTGAAGGACGCGAAGCTCTTGAAGATTCCACGGTTACTATGAGTGGAACTACAATTAATACCGCTTATGGTTATCCGAAAGCAACTGATGCAGATTTGTCTGCAATTGTTACTGGGTTAGGGACTGGTGAGGATTTCGAATATATTAAAAGTTATACCGTAGTTAGTGCGGCGGCATCTTCATTTGGTATCCCATCATACACAACTAACTGTGTTCAATATGTACAGTCGACAAGTGATACTATTGCAGCTAGTGTCTCAGTTGTCAGTGGTGCTGTGTGCACTAACAACTAGAAGTTAAAAAAGGCCAGCAACGCTGGCCTTTTTCTTACGTTATACCATCATCTTTCAGTCCTCATCACGCAGCTCTTTTGCACCAACTGATATACTTTAAAAGTCTCCCTTCACGGTACTAGGCATGATTAAGTCGAAGTTCTCTGGTTTTACATTAGTAGAGTTGATTATTGTCATCCTACTTATTGCGATTGTTTCTGCGTATGCTGCCAGTCGTTATGCTGGTACTTCCGGCTTTTCTCCCTTTGTTGCTCAAGAGCAGGTAATTTCGGTTATTCGTCAGGTTCAGGTTAACCGCATGCAATCGAATAGGGAGGCTTCATGCGCTGACGATAGCAATACCGCTTTGCGAATATCTTCAACCTGCTTGGGTTCAGTTGAAGGTTGTGTGCTTTCTAATACACAAAGGAGCGACTGGGTGTCTATCGATGGAGTGAATTTTACTCCAGCTTTGAATTGCTTAGAGTTTAATTTACTTGGAGAGCCAAGTGATGCGGTTAATATACAAATCCGCTCAGGTTCTTCTACCTGCCTAGTCTCGATTGCACAAAATGGTTATGTATCACAAGGGAACTGCTCATAATGGAAAAGGTGGAGTCTCGCTTTAAGGGTTTTACCCTTATAGAAAGTGTGATTGTGATAATTATCATGGGCCTGGCGATGATCACGATTACTAATTTTCTTGTTCCACAAATATCCCGTTCTGCTAACCCTCATTATCAAACCCGAGCAGCAGCGTTGGGGCAAAGTGTGATGACGCAAATTTTGGCACGAGGGTTTGATCATAACAGTGACTTCACTGGTGGAGTTAGGCGTTGCGGTGAAGTAATCGCAGGACAGGCTACCGTTAGTTGTACTGCTCAGGCTGATTTTGGTGCAGAAGAGGACGTTGGGGTTGAACCAGAAGCAATTCGCCCAGACCTCTATAACGATGTTGATGATTTTATAGGCTGTTGGGAGCCACAAGCGGCAAATGGTTGTCGTGATCTAAATTTGTTATTAGCTGATAATAGTTATCGTAATTTCCGCTTGGACATTAGTGTTAGTTATGCCAATGGGACAAGCTTAAAAAGAATTAGACTGACAATCTCGGCAACAAATCAATCCCCAGTTAACTTAAGCGCTTATCGAGGTAATTACTGATGAGAGCAAAAGGTTTTACGCTAATTGAAATGGTGATTACTCTGATTGTCGGGGCGATTTTAGTTTTGGGTATTGCTGGTTTTGTAGAGCTAGGAGCGCGGGGTTATACAGATACTATTGACCGCCAGCGTTTACAAACTCAGGCGAAGTTTGTTTTAGAGAAAATGTCGAGAGAAATACGTCACGCTGTACCAAACCTATTTCGCTCACAAGATAATTGTGTGTTTTTTTATCCAATTGTTTACTCGGGATTCTATGCATTATCAGGGAATGATGTGGAGTTTATTGTTGGTCAACGAGATGACCTCAATGCAAATAGCTTTGACGGTTTATCCCTGATTATTAATCCCACAACTAACCTTGGTGTTCGTGATGACTCTATAATTTTGACCAACAAAGTGTCTGTGTTGGCTAATCAGGTTTTCTCATTAGAAAATGAAGCCAGTAATCTTCGCAGTGAATCAGTGGCTAAACGTTATTATATTTTCAATCGCAATCAAGAGCGTAGTTACTGTATTTCAGCTGGAGTAGGTCAAGGACGAGTCGAACGAGATGGTGATGCTCTTTCAGATTTTGTCGTGATAGGAACTCTTAACTATATCCCCGCGACTGTGCAAAACAACGGATTGGTTCGGGCGAATTTAACTTTTAGTCAAAATGGTGAAACAACGAATTTTGAGCAGGATATACAGGTGATTAATGTACCGTAAACATGAGCAAGGGAATCTCTATGTTGTTGTGATATTTGTGCTTGTTGTTATGGGCTTTTTGGCTACGGCATTAAGTCGAATAGAGCTATCTAATAGCGATGCTCATACTCGCGATGTATTGGGAACACAAGCTTGGTTGTTAAGCCACTCAGTGAACGAGCTTGCATTAACTCTGTTTTATCCCCTTAACTCAACCGAGTCCTCGGTTGCTGCGCATTGCGACCCCGATTCAAACAGTAATACCACAGATGTCTCCGCGGAATTGCAAAATCGAGCCAACGCGCTTATTTCAACGGTTGCAAGCTGTAGAAACGTCGAGCTAAGCTGTACTTTAAAGGGGCCACTCGATGGTGAGACATTCTATATATTCGAGAGCAGTGTGACGTGTGGTTCAGGATTATCTGAGGTCGTGAGAAGTCAGCAAGCATGGGTGAAGGAATAATGTACAATGATTAGGCACTTGAACTGTCGAATTAGACTGTTAACTTTATTGTTCATTACACTGTTGTTGCCTTCACTTGCCGTGGCGAAAAATTACTATCTAAATGATTTAAATGACTTTGCGGCATTGTGTTCAGGTGGCGTCTCATACAGCCCATCTCCTGCCCTAAGGCATTATTACTGTAATGGTCAATTCATCGCGCGAAACAGCACAATATATGTCAATAATGGCTCGACTATTGTTGCGTATGGTGGTTATAACCTAGATAACTCGCAGATTGGGCAGTTAGGTGTAACAACCCAGTTACAATCAAGTAATTGGAGTTCAGTCAGTTACTTCGATGACTCGGTTATCTATGGGAATATTAACTTACACACGGGGCTCCAACTATCGGGTACCTATGTTTACGGTTACCTCAAAAATAACGTTAATCAAAATATCTCGATTAATGACGGGAGCTATATCTCGGGTTACGTAGAGGGATTTGGGCGTATTGAGGTCAAAAATTCACAAGTTTATAGTGATGTTTGGAATAATACGAACCAGTCAATCTACATTCATGCAGGCGCGCATATTGAGGGAGGTATTAATGCGGGCACACAAGTAACCATTTTGGATTCAGTGATCAATGGTAACGTAGTCAATCGATCCAATACGGATATTTACATTGGCAATGACTCTCAAATCAATGGTTACGTTGATGTTGGAACCACGCTTACAATAGATGATTCCGTGATACAAGGGAGAGTCTCCAACCGCAGCAATAATCGGATTTTTGTTACGAATGCCTCACGTGTTGATAGTGACGTCATTAGCTTTGGAGAGGTATTTTTAACCGATGTTGAAATAGTCGGTAATGTACAAAGTTATAATCATCATATCAATTTAGACAACACAGTTGTTCGTGGAGACGCCACGGCAGCAAATAACAGCTGGGCCACAATCTTCTTTCGCAACGAGAGCGTGGTTGAAGGGCAGTGCTTATACAGAACTGATCCAGTCAATGCCTGTGATGGCACAACTCTTAGCCCTATAGCTAAGTATCATTTTGATGAAAGCCTCTGGGCAGGTGGTATGACATATGATGTTGTTGATAGTGTTGGCGGTTATGATGGTCGTGCTGTTAACAATCCAAATCTAAATCATGTCCCTTTCTTGCCGGCCTTAGAGAATAACTCACTAGATTATGGTACTTGTGGTTATGCAGAGTTTAATAATCGCGATAACTCTTTTGTTCAAGTTGACCATTCACAAGGTCTTAGTTTTGAAGACGATTTAGCTGTGTCAGCGTGGGTTAAGTTAAGTGACGGATACCCGCGCTCTGGACAACTGTTTACTATTGTGGCTAAAGATACAAACTATGAGTTTCACATCAATAGCCAAGGAAAAATTTACTGGTATTGGTTGCAAAAAAACAATCAGGTCAAAACATTAACCAGCAATACCACGATACAATTAGATACTTGGTACCATATTACTATTGATTACGATGCGAGTAGAAAGAACCAGCAAGCCAAATTATATATTAATGGTTCTTTAGATAAGGTCGTAGGGGGCAATGGCAAGCGAAAGCTGAAAACTAATTTCGAAGCTTTACGTTTAGGAAATGATGCCAATTTTACCACTCGCTCTTTTAACGGATACATAGACGAAGTAACCATTTTTGACCGTTCACTTTCAGACTCTGAAGTATCCACACTCTATCGGCAGCGACACTTATGTGAACCTACAGAAGAACAACTTACTTTCGTCATAGAGCCTCAGTATGAGTTTGCACTTACCTGTGAGGAGTTACCTGTTCTATTTAAAACCATCAATGAGAATGGCGTAATCACTCAACCAGCAACCCCAAATTTTACAGTCAATGCCAATCCTTTCTCTTCAAGCAAGTGGTGCGATAACGGAAATTGTAGTGTTAATGGTTCAAATTATTCCTCTAGTTTGGTGAATGGACAAAAGACACTGCATTTACGTTCAACTGATGTAGGGAGTTACTCGATTTCAGGTTCATGGAATGGAGAAAACGGTCCAGCTAGCAATCAGGTTAACTTTGTACCGTACAAATTTGCGGCCAGTGATATCAACGTTATTGCTGGAAGAGAATATGAACAATCACTTAGTGTGCTGGCGTGTAATGATGGAGCATCGACAGTGGTCAATTACACTGGCACCCCAACGGTCAATTGGCTGCTGCAATTGCCGTCTACAGGGATAATTGGCAGTACACCGGTGTTTAGCCCGGTTTTTCAAAATAACAGTGCAGTATTGACGCCAATTCAGGTAAATGAATCAGGTGTCTTTAAGGTGCAAGTTCAAGATAGCGCATTTCCGTGCAGTGAATTAAGTGATTGTCCAGAGAGTGGCATTGCAAGTTTGGCGGGTAGCTTCTTGGTTAATGCACGTCCATGGACATTTGCGATTTGTAGTGATGATGATATTTCAGGTACATCGAATGGCGGCGTCGGATATAAAGCCTCGGGGGAGAGCTTTGACGTTCAAGTAAAACCAATTATTTGGCAGAGTGGAGGTGCAGTTTCCGGTCCGATAGAGGTTGCAGGACTATGCAATGTGCCCGTAACTAGGAATTTCTTTGATTCCAATTCCGTCTCAACTGCAGTTGAACTAACTCACCAAATAGACTCACCAACTGGCGGAGATCCTGGTCAACTAACTGGTAAGTTGTCGGTTGAACATGATGAGAAAGCATCCAGTGGTAATTATTTTGAGTTCCCAGATTTGAGTTGGAGTGAAGTGGGGAGTGTTCGTTTGCAAGCCGAAAGCTCAAACAGTTACTTAGGGATGGACATTAATCAAGGTTTCCGTCCTATAGGACGCTTCTACCCAGACTATTTTACCATCGAAAGTAATGCGTGGAATGACTCAGTCACCGCAGGGGCTATTCAAGGTTTTACCTATATGAATCAGCCTTTTGAAAGCGTATTGGCAACTGTTGGAGCGTTTAACGTACAAGGTGGTACAGTGAAAAACTACGGCCTGTTCTCTAATGATTTACAAGCAGTGTTTTTCATGGATAACCAAGATAGGCTGCTCAATGCTGATGCTGCTAGTCTCGCTATGAACTCCGATTATCAAGCCCATCAATGGCGATTGAATAGCTCTCAGATTATCTGGAGTAAGGCTCCTAACTTCACTCCCGATGGTCCATATAATTACTTCTCAGGTGATGCTCTTGAAGTGAGTTTGCAGATAGAACCTTCATTGATAGGCGACCCTGTACGCTTTAAGCAGTCCTCTAGTGACCTCGAACCTACCAGCAGTCAGGTGTTACCTGATGAGCAACCCCGCCTCGTTTTTGGTCGATTCAATATGACAGATGTGGGAGGGGTAGAAGCGGCCACGTTACCTGTACCATTACAAGCTCAGTACTGGAATGGCAGTCGCTTCATCACTAATCCTGAAGATAGTTTCTCCTCCTTTGACAGTACACATTACTGCACAGAAATGATCTGGCCTAACGAGAGCGATAAGGGAGATAATGTTCGTCTAACTGGTGTTGGTACATTGGTTGATGGTGCTTCGTCTGCGATTGTTGCGACACAAAACACCCCGAATCGCGAGCAAATCGAAATTTGGTTGAGACTTGATGCTAGTGCTTCATCGGCCACTTGTAATGGCACCAATAATGGTCAAACTTGGCTAATGTATGACTGGGATCAGAATCAGATTAATGAGGAAAACCCCTCAGCAGTGGTGACGTTCGGAATTTATCGAGGAAATGATCGGGTGATCTTCAGAGGTGAACCGGGCTTAACTGGGCAGTAATTTCTGTGTTTTTTTTGCCCATCGTTAGGAATCTGTTAGAAATTGCGTGTTTCAGCCCATGTTTACACTTCAATGCCTTGCTGTAGCGGCAAGGCATTGGTACATTTAGTGCAATTTTCTATCTTATAATTCTTTCAGGACGAGCGAAGAATATGTTCAAAAAACTTCGTGGCATATTTTCAAATGACCTATCTATCGATTTAGGTACTGCCAACACTCTTATCTACGTTAAAGGACAGGGCATCGTCCTAGACGAGCCTTCTGTCGTTGCAATTCGTCAAGACCGCAACCGTGCGGGCAAAAGTGTCGCTGCTGTCGGACACGCCGCAAAGCAGATGCTAGGCCGTACTCCAGGTAACATCTCTGCAATCCGTCCAATGAAAGATGGCGTTATCGCTGATTTCTACGTGACAGAAAAAATGCTTCAGCACTTTATTAAACAAGTGCATGACAATAGCGTACTAAAACCAAGCCCACGTGTACTTGTTTGTGTCCCTTGTGGTTCAACTCAAGTAGAGCGTCGTGCAATCCGTGAATCTGCGCTAGGTGCAGGTGCTCGAGAAGTTTATCTAATTGACGAACCTATGGCAGCAGCGATTGGTGCAGGTCTACGCGTTTCTGAGCCAACGGGTTCCATGGTGGTCGATATTGGTGGTGGTACGACGGAAGTTGCGGTTATCTCACTAAATGGCGTGGTTTACTCTTCGTCAGTGCGTATTGGTGGTGACCGTTTCGATGAAGCGATCATCAACTATGTGCGTCGTAACTACGGTAGCTTGATTGGTGAAGCAACCGCAGAGAAGATCAAACATGAAATCGGTTCTGCTTATCCAGGTGATGAGGTTGAAGAGATCGAAGTTCGTGGTCGTAACCTAGCAGAGGGTGTGCCGCGTAGCTTTAGCCTAAACTCCAATGAGATTCTTGAAGCACTTCAAGAGCCACTAACAGGTATTGTTTCGGCAGTAATGGTTGCACTTGAGCAATGTCCACCAGAGCTTGCTTCTGATATCTCAGAAAACGGTATGGTACTAACGGGTGGTGGTGCGTTACTTAAAGATCTTGATCGTCTTCTGACTGAAGAAACAGGTATCCCTGTTGTTATCGCAGAAGATCCACTAACGTGTGTTGCGCGTGGTGGTGGTAAAGCTCTTGAAATGATCGATATGCACGGCGGCGATCTGTTTAGCGAAGAATAATTGATTGATCTTGGCGTTATGCCAAGATTGGCAAGATAAGGATCTCATATTCTATGAAGCCTATTTTTGGCCGGGGACCTTCACTTCAGCTACGTCTGTTTTTTGCCGTCATTCTATCAGCCAGCCTAATGCTGGCTGATAGTCGTTTAGGCGCATTTGCCCACGTACGTTATCTGCTCAATAGTGTAGTAGCCCCAATCCAATATTTAGCGGATGTTCCTCGCGTAATGTTTGATGGCGCTTATGAGCGTTTTAACATCCGTCAAGATTATATGGAAAGCACTCGTACGCTTAAGCGCGAGGTGTTACGCCTTAAAAACGATCTACTGCTGCTTGATCAGTATCGTGAAGAAAACCAGCGATTACGAAAGCTACTGGGTTCATCATTTATTCGAGATGAACGCAAGGTGGTGACCGAAGTGATGGCGGTTGATACCTCGCCATATCGTCATCAAGTGGTGATAGATAAAGGTCAGATTGACGGTGTTTATGTCGGACAACCAGTCGCCAATGAAAAAGGCATCGTGGGTCAAGTCACCTTCGTGTCGGCTCACAACAGCCGAGTGTTGCTGTTGACTGATAGCCTTAGCGCCATTCCTGTGCAAGTGATTCGCAATGATATTCGAGTTATCGCCTCGGGTAATGGTAAGTCAGATCGTATCAATCTCGATCACATCCCAATCAGTTTAGATATTGAAGAGGGTGATCTATTAGTGACATCGGGTTTAGGTGGCATTTATCCAGAAGGCTTCCCTGTGGCGCATGTTGCCGAGGTTGAGCGAGATACTGCTCGTGAATTTGCTGTGATTGAAGCGGAGCCTGTGGTTGACTTTGAACGCTTACGTTACTTGCTATTGATATGGCCGAATGATTCTCGTCAGGAGAAGATCCAACAAGTACTGCCTGAGAATTTGGAGGAGTAATACCAATGGCGAATAGTGTACTAAAAGGTAAGCTTGTCATTGCTTGCTCTTTCTTAATCGCATTGACGCTTCAGACCATTCCTTGGCCTGGTATGCTTGACCTACTACGCCCATCTTGGTTGCTGTTAGTAGCTTGCTATTGGGTTTTGGCTCTGCCTCATAGAGTGAATGTCGGCAGTGCTCTGATTTTGGGGCTTCTATGGGACTTGTTGCTCGGCTCAACGCTCGGAATTCGCGGTATGATGATGTCTATCGTGGTCTATCTGGTGGCGTTGAACTTCCTTGTGATTCGCAACATGGCTCTTTGGCAGCAAGCCATTTTAATTGGCATTATGTCGATGGTCTTAGATGTACTGATCTTCTGTGGTGAGTATTTGATTCAGGATGTAACGTTTAATCCCGTTTCTCTTTGGAGTGGTTTGATTAACTGCATACTCTGGCCATGGATGTTCCTCTTAATGCGTCGCGTTAGACGCCATTGGCATATACGATAATAAATGAATACATCACTGATTTTGGCCTCAGGTTCGCCGAGACGCAAAGAGCTGCTTGCACAATTAGGCTACTCATTTTCTGTTGTTGTTACTGACGTAGAAGAGTGTCTTAAGACAGGAGAAAGTGCGCAGCAATACGTCGCGCGGCTGTCTAAAGATAAGGCGATGGCTGCGGCTAAGCTTGAACCAGAATCAGTGGTGATTGGCTCTGATACCATCGTTGTTTGTGACGATATGGTATTGGAAAAGCCGCATGACTTGGCGCATGCTAAACAAATGTTATTGATGCTTTCTGGACGAGCGCATCAGGTGATGACAGCGGTGACTGTCGCAACACAAGAGATTCAAGAAACTGTAGTGGTCTCTACAGACGTATGGTTTAAAACCCTGTCAGAACAAGAAATAGAACAATATTGGCAAACGGGTGAACCGTGCGATAAAGCTGGTAGTTATGGTATTCAAGGAATTGGTGGGCGATTTGTAACGCGTATAGAAGGAAGTTACTACGCGGTTGTGGGCCTGCCTCTTTATGAAACCGACCAGCTCTTGCAAAAATTTTTATAATTTATTTTGAGGTGCGCTCATGAGTGCAGAGTTGCTTATCAACGTGACCCCGAGTGAAACTCGAGTGGCCATGATTGAAGGGGGAACCCTACAAGAAATCCATGTTGAACGTGAAGCAAAACGCGGAATTGTCGGAAACATCTATAAAGGCAAAGTGAGCCGAGTCCTACCGGGCATGCAGGCTGCATTTGTTGATATCGGCTTAGAGAAAGCGGCCTTTCTTCATGCTTCGGATATCGTTCCACATACTGAGTGCGTTGCTGAAAATGAAAAGCAGCAGTTTCAGGTTCGTGATATTTCTGAATTGGTACGCCAAGGTCAGGACATTGTCGTTCAAGTGGTAAAAGATCCTCTCGGGACAAAAGGTGCACGCCTAACGACCGACATTACTCTGCCGTCGCGTTACCTAGTCTTTATGCCTGGGGCGAGCCATGTTGGAGTATCGCAGCGAATTGAGAGTGAAGAAGAACGCAATCGACTGAAAAAAGTGGTCGGTCACTACTGTGATGAAAACGGCGGTTTTATCATTCGTACGGCGGCTGAAGGTGCGGATGAAAAAGAGCTCTCCCAAGATGCAGCTTTCCTGAAGCGTCTATGGTCAAAAGTCATGGAACGTCGCAGTAAGTACAAAACACGTTCGACGCTCTATGGCGAACTTGGTCTTTCTCAACGTATCTTACGTGATTTTGTCGGCACTGAGCTTAACAAAATCTTGGTCGACTCCCGTACAGAATTCGAGAATCTCAAAGAGTTCACTTCGGAATATGTCCCTGAATTAACCGAAAAGCTAGAGCTGTACGAAGGCGACAAACCCATCTTTGATATGTATGACACCGAGAATGAAATTCAACGCTCTCTTGAGCGTAAAGTGGATTTGAAATCAGGTGGTTATCTGATCATTGATCAAACTGAAGCCATGACAACGGTGGATATCAACACGGGTGCGTTCGTTGGGCGACGCAATCTCGAAGAGACGATTTTCAACACCAATATCGAAGCGACTCAGGCGATTGCGCGTCAACTTAGATTACGTAATCTTGGCGGGATTATTATTATCGATTTCATCGATATGGCGTCAGATGAGCATCGCAACCGTGTTCTTACATCTTTGGAAGCCGCACTAAACAAAGATCGTGTTAAAACCAATATCAATGGTTTTACTCAGCTTGGATTGGTTGAAATGACCCGTAAGCGCACTCGCGAAAGCATAGAGCACATCTTGTGTTCTTCGTGCCCTACGTGTGAAGGTCGTGGCAGCGTTAAAACTGTTGAGTCTGTATGTTATGAGATCCTACGTGAAATTACTCGCGTCAATCGTGCTTACGATGCGGATAAGTTTGTTGTCTACGCATCCCCAGCCGTTGCAGATACCTTACATGGTGATGAGTCTCACGCATTGGCAGAGCTTGAAGTCTTTATTGGTAAAGAAGTAAAAATTCAGGCAGAACCTTTGTACATTCAAGAACAATTCGATGTCGTAATGATGTAAAGGTTGTTTGTGAGCTCAACTACCACTCGCCTGCTTAGAATATTGCTTTGGTTCACTGTAACGGTATTAGTGTTTTTAGCGATTACCGTTACAGTGCTGCGTATCACCTTACCTCAACTCAACCATTTCCAACCGCAAATTCAGGCTTGGATCAATCAGGGCTCAGGACTTGATTTTGAAGTGTCTGATTTACATGGTTTTTGGCGAAATTCGCACCCTTCGATATCCCTGAAAGGGGTCAAGGCCAATACGCCTGAGAGCAGTGGTATTCATTTTTCAGCAGATACCGTTGAAGTTGAACTTGATCTATTCCAGTCACTGATTCAGAGGGAGCCAGTCGTTGCTGAGCTCAAAATCTATCAACTTAATCTTGATATCACATCGGTTGAGTGGGCCAATACTGAGCAATCGCCGGAATTGAAGCCTCAAGGCGAGCAGAAAGGGGTATTGGAGCAGCTAGACAAACTCCTTCTACGCCAGCTCGACGGTTTCTCTCTAACTCAATCGAAAATTGATTTTCTCGGTATTGATGGAACGCCTCGCACGCTAGCGATCGCTAAACTGAAATGGCAAAACAATGGCCGTCAGCACTTAGCGGATGGCGAAATCAGTTTGGCTAATAGTGAACTCAATTCTGCGCAAGTTAGAGCCGATTTTGTTGATTTTGGCTCGCTGGTTGATGTGAGTGGTGAGTTCTATGTATCCGCTCAAAACGTCTTAGTGACGCCTTGGTTAACAAAGTATCTTAAGACTGAAACGGGTATTGAAAAAGGCCAACTGAGTTTTAGTAGCTGGTTAACGTTGGAACGAAGCCAACCACTCAATGCCTATGTTGAACTGGAATCTTCTGAATTAAGTTGGAAGGAAGGGCAACGGCATGAGCTGTGGATTGAATCTGGAGTTCTTGAGTTAGAACCTAAGTCAGATGGTTGGCAAGTTAACGCTCACTCACTCAATCTGAGTACAGATGACAAGCAGTGGCCTGTGCTTGACGCAGCCTTTGACTGGCAACCTGATCAGTGGCGATTGAACGTATCTCAACTGGATATTTCGGCTATTACCCCATTAGTTAAACTCGCGCCGGACTCTAAAACCACCACAGAGTTACTTCAGAAGTTATCTTTGGGTGGTTTAATTGAAGATGTGCGAGTGTCTATGGGTGAATCAATAGATTCGCTGAAGTATTCGGCACAGCTATCTCAAGGCACCATGTCACAATGGGAGTTGCTGCCGGGTATTCACCATCTGTCGGCATCGATTTCTGGTACCCCAACTCAAGCTAAGGCGAGCGTTAACTTAATCGACGATGTTTTACCTTATGGTGAAGTGTTTCAAGCCCCGTTAAATATCAAGCAAGGACAGGTTGATATTGTATGGCAAAGAGACGACACGGGGTGGCGTCTATGGGCAGATAAAGTCACTGCGGCGACGCCTGATTTACAAGTTCTTGGCGCGTTTCGTCTTGATTTTCCAGATAACAAAAGCCCGTTTCTTTCCTTCTATGCTGAGGCCAATCTTTTCAATGCGGGTGAAACCTGGCGTTATTTGCCTACATTAGCATTGGGATATGAACTTACAGACTATCTCAGCACCGCCATCCAAGGTGGTAAAGTCAATGCGGCGAAGTTGCTATGGTATGGGGAGCTTGCTGACTTCCCGTATAAAAATAATGACGGTATGTTTCAGGCTTGGGTAGGGCTCAAACAAGCAAAATTCAGTTTTGATACGGCGTGGCCACCAATTACCGATCTTCAGCTTGATCTGTTGTTTCAAAACGACGCAATGTACCTAGATTCACGAAGTGCAACCCTGATGGATGTGACGGCCAAACGCATTACTGGTCGTATTCCAGAATTAGCCGAAGGCGGGCATATAGAGATCGAAGCACAGGCTATCGCACAAGGGAATGCGGTCAGAGATTATATGACGGCATCTCCGCTAGTGGATTCAGTTGGCGCAGCGTTAACAGCGATTCAGGTTGATGGCAAAGTGGAATCCAGTTTCCAGCTTAATATCCCGTTTAGTGCCGATAAGGAAGCAAGAGCTTGGGGATACGCCGATCTTGCCGAAAATTACGTCACCATTGAATCACCACCGATGACATTAGAAGCGGTTTCGGGAAGGGTAGAATTTGACAACGATGTTGTCAGTGCTGCTGGTTTATCCGCCGATATACTCACTCAGCCCGTTTCAATTGATTTTCGTGGGGAGAACATTGCTCAAGGGTATGGTGTAGCGATTAATGTGGTTGGTGACTGGGATGTAGAACCTCTGACTCCTTATCTTGGCAACCGCTGGCTTGATCCTCTGGAAGGTCATGCGCCTTGGCAGATGGATATCGACATTCAGCTTAATGACATTGGTTTCACTTATCAGATAGATACTGAAGCCGATCTAAAATCGATTACCAGTCATTTTCCCGCGCCTTTAGCGAAAGCAAGCGGAATGGCAGGCAAAGGACGACTACAAGCGTCGGGTAACCAAGAAAGCATTACGGCTCGTGTACAATTGCCAAACTTTAAATATCAAGCCGAAATTGATATTCGACCAGACACGCCTGTGTTGACCGATACGAATCTTGTTTTAGGCAAAGGTAGCTTCAAAATTAGTCCGGTTGCTGGACATCAGGCTCAGATCAGGCTTAACAAGCTAGATCTCGATCAATGGATTGATCGACTGGCGAGTGAGCAAGGGCCTTCAGAAGCCGTGTTGGCACAGATGAATACGCCCAAAATTCCCCTACCCGCTAGAATTGATATTGATGCCAAGGAGCTGACGTTAGCGGGTATTGAGTGGAACGATGTCGATTTCTCGGCGAAGAGAAAAGGGCTTGGTTGGTACATGAGTTTAGATAGTCAGGAGGCAAAAGGTGAAGCCTCTTATCTTGAGCCGTATGACTTATCGGTTTCACTCCAGCGTCTGCATGTTTACGTTCCTCAATTGGATTCTGCCGAGTACAAAGATAAAACCATGTTTGACAGTGACGCTCAGCAAGCGCCGTTGATTAGCCATTTTGATCGAACCTTCCACCAGCAAGTACCGAATATCACTCTCGCCATCGATGATTTTTGGCTCCAAGGGTATAAAGTCGGTAAGACTCACCTCGATTTGCAGCGACAGGGCGAGAAGTTGGAGTGGAAGAAGCTGACTTTCGAAAGCGGCAGCAATAAGGTCGACATGAAAGGATGGTGGCAGTTGAACGATACCCTGAGCCATACTCGTTTCGATGTGTCGATGTCTGGTGAAAACAACAGTGATGTTATGGAGCGATTTGGTATCTCTTCAGGCATCCAAAAGGCACCGTTTGAGCTCAATGCTAAGGTCGAGTGGGATGGTTCTCCTTGGTCAGGTAAAATTGATACCCTCAAAGGTGAAGTTAACACCAAACTGGGTAAAGGCACGATTTCCGATGTCAGTGGTGCCGCGCGTTTATTGGGCTTGTTCAGTCTTGATTCGATCATTCGTAAAATGCAGCTCGACTTTAGTGATGTTTTTGACAAAGGTATGGCATTTAACTCCATCACAGGCAGTGGTTCTATCCGTAACGGTGTGTTCTTAACAAACGATATCAAGATGGATGCGGTAGCGGGTGAGATGACGATTAAAGGCCTCGCTAACCTCAATACTAGAACCGTGGATGCTGAGGTGAATTTCACTCCTGACATTACCTCCGGTATTCCGGTGTTAACTGCCTTCGCGGTCACACCGCAAACAGCACTTTATGTCTTGGCGATTACGACAGTTATCTCTCCTGTGGTCGAAGTATTTACTCAGGTTAACTATGAGGTAAAAGGCCCGTTAGACGCCCCTATAGTTAAAGAATTGTCACGTAGTAAAGGGGAATTTAAACTCCCTGAAACGCTAAGAGAAGCGATCAAGTAAGGATTTTTGCTCATGGAACGAGTCGGACTCATTCAAATGACATCAGGGCCTAACCCACAGCAGAATATGGCCTATATTCAACAACAGGTAGGTGAGTTGGCGCGTGCAGGGGCTAAATTGATAGTCACTCCGGAAAACGCTCTGGTGTTTGGTAGCCGTAGTGACTACCACCAACATGCGGAGCCATTAGGGGAAGGAACTATCCAGCACTTCCTTGCTCAGTTAGCGCGTGACAATAACGTTTGGCTGTTGATTGGAAGCATGCCAATCAAGCGTGATGTGGGGGTTACAACAACCTCATTACTGTTTGATCCAAACGGAATACGAGTTGCTGATTATGACAAACTACACATGTTTGATGTAGATGTCGCCGATGGACACAAGCGTTACCGCGAGTCAGAAACCTTCACGCCGGGAGAACGAATTGTCTCCTATCAAGCACCGTTTGCCCACCTAGGGTTGACTATCTGCTATGATGTTCGTTTTCCAACCTTATACAGCGAACTGGCTAGATCTGGAGCTAACCTTATTTTTGTTCCTGCGGCTTTTACTGCAGTAACAGGGAAAGCACACTGGGAAATATTGCTACGAGCACGTGCTATTGAAACCCAATCTTGGCTAGTCGCAGTAAATCAAGTCGGAACACACCCGTGTGGACGTGAAACTTGGGGCCACTCGATGGTTATTTCACCTTGGGGAGAGGTTATGAGTAGCCTTTCTGATCAAGCCGATAATTTATTGGTCGATATCGACCTAACTCAAGTAGAAGAATTAAGAGCAGCGATGCCAGTAGCTCAGCATGCTCGATTCAGCAATCAGTTACAACATTAAGAGCAAAGTATGACCATAAATCACGTAGAAGACGCGTTGTTAAAGACCGCCGGGCTCAGCGAACAAGATATTGCTGATACATTGTCGAGCATAGCAACTCGCCAAATTGATTATGCCGATATCTATTTTCAATCGAGTTGGCATGAATCGCTTGTTCTTGAAGATAGCATTATTAAAGATGGTTCGTTCAATATTGACCGTGGTGTCGGCGTTCGTGCAGTAACTGGAGAAAAGACAGGTTTTGCGTACTCTGACCAAATTCACTTGGAAGGTCTTAAGCAGAGTGCAATCGCTGCTCGCGGAATTGCTCAGCAAGGACAGAGCGGCCGTGTACAAGCATTTACGCGCAGTGATAATCAAGATTATTATGCGGCTGTAAACCCACTGGAAAGTTGGGAAAAAGAGCAGAAAACGCAGTTGTTGAAAGAGCTGGATGCTTATATTCGAACTAAGGAACCGTTAATCAAAGAGGTTTCTGTGAGCCTCAGCGGTGTTCATGAGCAGATGCTGGTGGCGGCAACCGATGGCACTTATGCTGGGGATATTCGTCCGCTTGTACGTTTATCTATTAGCGTTCTGGCCCAAAAAGGTGACCGTCGCGAGCGTGGTAGCTCTGGCGGTGGTGGTCGTTTTGGCTACGACTTCTTCCTCACTGAAACTGACGGTGCAAAAGTCGCTTATCAGTATGCTGATGAAGCGATTCGCATGGCTCTCGTTAATCTAGAAGCCGATGCAGCTCCAGCAGGAACAATGCCAGTTGTGCTCGGCTCTGGTTGGCCGGGTGTGTTGCTCCATGAAGCGGTAGGGCATGGTTTAGAAGGTGACTTCAACCGTAAAGAATCTTCGGTCTTTAGTGGCAAGATTGGTGAAAAGGTGACATCAAACCTTTGTACGATCGTTGATGATGGCACATTAAAAGACTTACGTGGCTCTTTGAATGTTGATGATGAAGGCGTGAACGGTCAATACAACACACTGATTGAAAATGGCGTACTAAAAGGCTATATGCAGGACAAGCTCAATGCTCGTTTAATGGGGGTTAACCCGACAGGTAATGGCCGTCGTGAATCCTATGCACATTTGCCTATGCCGCGTATGACTAACACCTACATGTTGCCTGGTCAGCATACACCTGAAGAGATCATTTCAACGGTGAAGAAGGGCCTTTACGCTCCTAACTTTGGCGGTGGTCAGGTTGACATTACATCTGGTAAGTTTGTTTTCTCTGCATCTGAAGCGTATTTGATTGAGGACGGCAAGATTACTCGTCCAGTGAAAGGCGCAACCCTCATCGGCTCAGGTATCGAAGCCATGCAGCAGGTCTCTATGGTAGGTAATGACCTAAGCATTGACCGCGGTGTTGGTATATGTGGTAAAGCAGGCCAGAGCGTACCTGTAGGTGTTGGGCAACCAACATTGAAATTGGACTCAATTACAGTGGGTGGCACGGAGTAGAAATCGAGTACGCATTGCTTCGAGTACCTAGAGCGGACTTCGTCCTTCTAGAGGTAGCGGTGGTAAGTGAGACAAAAATTGAAGGCAGTGATATTTTTTTAGGAGTTAATTGCCTGAATGTAAAAGTAAAGGGTTGACACTTTGTGTCAACCCTTTAAATTTTCGGAACTCGGAACTCGGAACTCGGAACTCGGAACTCGGAACTCGGAACTCGGAACTCGGAACTCGGAACTAGATCCCGTCACGCTCGATAGGGCAACTCATACAACGCGCACCACCACGTCCACGACCCAGTTCATTGCCCGGAATCGTGAGTACTTCAATTCCTGCTTTATCATATTTCTCGTTGGTGTAGACATTGCGTTCGTAGCCGATCACAACCCCTGGCTTGACCGTCAGTACGTTGTTGGCATCATTCCACTGCTCACGCTCCGCTTCGTAACTGTCACCACCAGTAGTGATGATTTTCAGGTAATCGAGCCCAAGAGCTTGTTCAATAGCATGGATAAAGCTTGGCACTTTTTCGACCTTCATATCACCGTGATCTTTTGGTGTCAGGCGCCAAGTATTGAGATCTTTACGCATGATCTCTGGATAGACAGAGAAGGTGTCGATGTCCATATGCGTCATTACGGTATCAAGGTGCATACATGAACGGTGTTTTGGCAACTCAATTGCGATGACTTCTTTAGCTTGACCATGTTTGAACAGACTTGCCGCAAGATTTTCAACACCTTGCGCGGTCGTGCGTTCAGACATGCCGATAAGAACCGCCCCTTTACCAATAACCAGTACATCACCACCTTCAATATTAGCGTTGTCGTAGTGAAGGTCTTCATCGCCAAAATACTTGATGAAATCTTGTCCTGCGAAGACGGGATGCCAACGATAAATTGCTCGTAAATGATTGGTTTCACGTTGACGTGCAGGCTTCATCATAGGGTTGAGCGACACACCACCGTAAACCCAGCAAGAGGTATCACGAGTAAACAAGTGGTTAGGAAGTGGCTCGATAACAAAGTCGAGTGGACGATGCATGCTAGGCAACATAGAGGCTGACTGAATTGGCAGCTCGGAATACGCTAATCCACCTAGTAAAACAGTCGCTAAGTGCTCATTGTCCATCTCTGCGAGATAGTGGCGCAAATCTTTCGCAAATGTCGGCCCATAGCGAAGGTCGGATATCTGGGTATTGAGCAGCCAAGTCTTAGCTTCCTCGACCGCTAAGGTTTCAACAAGTAAGTCGTGTAGTAGTAGTACTTCAACCCCCTGAGAGGTAAGGGTTTGGGCAAACTTATCATGCTCTTCTCCTGCCGCTTCAACCGCGAGAACGTCATCAAAAAGCAGTTCATGACAGTTTGAAGGGGTGAGGTGGGTGAGTGCTCGCTCTGGACGGTTTAACAGAACACGTCTTAATTGACCAACTTCTGAGCCTACGTACAACTTACTCATTTTGTATCCTTACATTAAGTTTCAGAGCGTATTTATGGCAAGATTGTTATAAAGATGCAAGCGCACTTACTGGATGTAATAACTGTCAAATTTGCTTGTTTTAAATTTTAATTCTAGAAATTAACATAAAGGTGGATTTAAATTTTATTTTTTATTTGTAAGTCGAAGTGCCAAAGTGTGCGTCGCTATGCGTTCTTAGATCATGGGTAGAGTGAGGATAATTTGACCCAGCGAGCATAGCTATGCAGATTTTAACCAGTCAGATTTGTATTGGTATGTTTTTATGCAGATTGAATGAAGAGTAGGATATGCAAAGGGCATTAATAAAAACGCATAAAGGATACGTTGCTAACATCGGTAGCGGATTGATAGATAATTCTGAATCGAGCAAATGATAAAAAATTGTTAATTTGCGATCTTGTGAGGTCGATCTTACTTGAGCTTGGGGTTGTAACAGCAGAAAGATCTGGATCCTGTCATATTCCGGGTAGTAATTTTTCTGGATCCATGCGATATTTCGTCGCTGTTAACTAAGATCAACTATGTCACTATCTGGAGCACTAAATATGTCTCACGAAGATGAATATCTATCTGTCGAAGAATTAATTGAGATTCAAAAGGAAGAGACTCGCGAAATCATCCAAGCCCTGCTAGAAGATGGCAGTGATCCAGATGCTCTGTATGAAATTGAGCACCACCTATTTGCTGAAGACTTCAACACCCTAGAAAAAGCTGTTGTTGAAGCGTTCAAAATGGGTTTTGAAGTGCTTGAAGCAGAAGAGACAGAAGACGAAGATGGCAACAAGCTACTATGCTGTGATGCGACAATGGAATCTGCATTGAACGCTGAAGCTATAGACGCGCAAGTTGAAAAACTGGTTCATCTCGCTGAGAAGTACGACATCATCTACGATGGTTGGGGTACTTACTATGAAGGTGAAGACGCACTTTACCCTGATGAAGATGACGACGACGAAGAGTAATCTCTGACATCGCACCGAATTTAAATACCAGCCACTAGGCTGGTATTTTTGTTTTGTCTCAAAGGCTGAGTATCTTTTGCCTGTTGATTCGCATTATAATCAGGCAACTTTGATCTAGGACAATATTTGCACCGATGAAACTCTCCCTTGCAGGCCTTTGGCAAGTTTCCCCACTGACTGATTTATCTATTCCACAAGATGACATCACGTTTCCAGCCCCTTTAAGTCAGGTTTTACCTAACACCTTATCGGAACAAGACATTGCGGAGCAGGAATGGCACTTGATGCACGATATTGAAGTTGATGAAACAATGCTGAACTTCCCATCGGTAGACTTGATCATAGCAGGTGTTGATTATCACGCTGAAGTGCGCCTCAATGGCGTTGCAGTCTTCGACTGTGATAAATCTCAGCCAGTCTACAAAAAAGATATTCGTCCTTATCTGCAAATGGGTCGTAACCGTTTTGAAATTCTGTTTCTTCAAGACGAAGACGATTGGTTACTCGATGAAGAAGACAGCAATGATCTTTGCCATTTAGGAGCCATTGACACACACAAATTTGATGAACGCATTGGCATCTGGAAGGAACCGTATTTGCAGTTCATCCGCAATGTCCGTTTGGAACATGTGGCCACTGAACAGATTTGGCATCACGGCGGAGGTTGTGAGTTTTTGGTTGATCTGCACTACAAAACCTATTTGCCTGGCTTAGTATCCGCATCGGTGAAGTTTAACGGCATGACGTATAACCTGCCCATTGACGTGCGTGATAACCATGCGAGCGCACTGTTTCAAATTGAAGCCCCGATTTATGCCGATAGCGTTGCTCCAAAACTTGAGGATCTTTATTTGCTCGAGGTGACGCTAGACGGCCAAACCCAACGCTTTCACGTTGGGCTGAGTAAAGAGATGTGTGTATCCCACTATCCGCTTTAGGCGTGACTGCAATGCCAGTTAAGGGTAGCGTCCTGTTTGCGCTGCCACACCTTCTCATGGAAGTAGTAAGCGAAGGTATTAATGGTTGGCTCTATTGAGGCCATGATACCTCCAACAAATGCATCCCCAGTCATTACATAAACCACACCAAATGCGACACTAAAATGCACAGCTGCAAAACTGGTTGTCTTGATTTTTGCTGAGCGCGCAAAAGATTTCAGTAACTGGCTTTTTGTCCAGATCTGCTCGTGAAAATAGAAAGCGACAGTGTTTACTGAAGGCTCGATCATCGCGATCAGGCTACCGATGATCAGATCACCTGTCAGCAGGTATGCCACTGTAAATGCAATCGTAAAGTGAAGAGATGCGAATGTTAGTGTCTTTTTCATCTTGATAGCTCGATGTTGTTGTCGATGGAGCTATTATTGATAACTATTCGCATTAATTAAATTGGCTTGTTTCGATATATTTAATAGGAAAAACCTATTAAAAAAGGGTGCCAACACGGCACCCTTTTGAAACACATAGCCAAGGTTGTTAGCCTTGTGGTTTTACTACCAATACATTGATCGGGGAGTTTTGAACCACTTTACTTGCGACAGAGCCAAGTACGACTTTGTCGATCTTCGAACGTTTGTGGCTTGGCATGACGATAAGATCGGCACCAAGTTTCTCTGCGAAATCAAGAATGGTTGAGTAAGGCTTACCTTCCGCTACATGGACTTTGTAGACGATATCTTCAGAGATGTGCTCTACCGCGAACTCTTTGAGCTGATTTTCAACATCGGCTTTCATTTTCATGGCTGCATCTTTAGGGAAGTAGCTAGCCACCATTGACATGTGAATGCCAGGCAATACATTCAAAAGGTGAACCACCGCATTTGAGTGTTTTGCGTGCCAAATAGCAAGCTCGACAGCTTTATCGGAAAAGCCTTTGTCGTTCAGATCGACAGGAACAAGAATTTGCTTATACATTATTGATTCTCTTCATTGTTACGCGCTCAGTTGTTCCTTTCGAGCTCGTCGTTTTTGGTTTAATGCAAGACCAATTAAGAGGATCAGTGCAGGTACGAACACCCACTCTTTCATTGGTCGATCCGCGGCCACGACAACCGAAGTTATCTCCCAGTCGAAATCGATCCCAGCCGCTTCGGCAGGGCTACCAAACTCAACCATATCAACAACCATGCGGCTGTCGGTGTTGTTGAGCATCAAGCCCATCGAACTGATTCTCTCATCGGCGGTGGTGGCATTATCTTCAAATGGAAGACGTACCGTTTTCGAAATGAAATCACCCTCAAGGTTTTCACCCGATACGATCAGTTCAATACTTTCGCCAACATTCAACTGCTCGGTAATTTGAGAAATTTCAGTACCTGGGTAAAGTTCTTTAGCTGGGTAAATCTGATCCCACCAATAACCCGGACGGAAGAAAGTAAAGGTTAGGAAAAGCAGCAGCACAGTCTCCCACCATTTGTTCTTGGTAAACCACCAGCCTTGTGTTGCCGCTGAGAATATCAGCATTGCTATCACAGACGATATGATCGTAAGCAATAAATGCCACCAACTATCAATTCCCATCAATAATAGCTGGGTATTGAAGATGAACATAAATGGCAAGATTGCTGTACGAATATCGTAGGTGAAACCTTGGATACCAGTTCGAATCGGGTCTGACTTTGCTATTGCAGCAGCAGCGAAAGCCGCTAAGCCCACTGGTGGAGTATCATCTGCCAGAATACCGAAGTAGAACACAAATAGATGGACAGCAATCAGTGGAATGATGAAGCCACTTTGAGCGCCTAACGTCACGATCACGGGAGCCATCAGAGTTGAAACAACAATGTAGTTTGCTGTTGTTGGTAGACCCATACCTAAGATCAAGCTGATCACTGCGGTGAACACCAGCATCATGATGATATTGCCGCCAGAGATAAACTCGACAAAGTCAGTCATTACCAAACCGATACCAGTTAGTGTTACGACGCCAACAACGGTACCCGCTGCCGCTGTCGCGACACCGATACCGATCATGTTACGTGCACCTGAGACCAGGCTTTCGGCAAGATCAACAAAACCGACTTTAGTCTGCTCAGCCACGTCGCCCTCTTTCGATAATACGGCGATTAGCGGACGTTGAGTGATCAAGATAAAGATCATAAATACCGTCGCCCAAAACGCCGATAGACCCGGAGAGAAACGTTCAACGGTTAAACACCAAACTAATACAACGATAGGAAGTAGGTAGTGCAAACCTGATTTGATGGTAGGCCCTGGATCTGGAACTTCCGTTAGTTCAGCATCAATCTCGATCGCCCCTTCTTTCGCATAGCTTGCAGATATCTTCACTAAAGCCACATAAGCAATCAGAAGTGCAACAGTGACAATTGGTGTTGCGGCATCACCAAATACATCTTTAGTCCAGCCAACACCGTAATAGACAGCCCCACTGATCACGCAAAGACCTAAGATGGTGCCAGTAAAAGAAAGTAGGCTATTAATAAATTTAGGCGTATGACGACGAGGCAGACCAGTCATGCCCGCTTTACAAGCTTCAAGGTGAACAATGTAAATTAGGGCAATGTATGAGATCAGAGCAGGCAGAATCGCGGCCTTAATGACTTCGACATAGGAAATACCCACATACTCCACCATAAGGAAGGCTGCGGCACCCATAATCGGTGGTGTTAGCTGGCCATTCGTTGAAGCGGCAACTTCAACCGCGCCCGCTTTCGTTCCTGGGAAACCAACACGTTTCATCAAAGGAATGGTGAATGTACCGGTTGTTACTACGTTAGCAATCGACGAGCCTGAAACAAGTCCAGAGAGACCTGATGCAACGACGGCGGCTTTCGCTGGACCGCCTCTCATGTGACCAAGTAGAGAGAAAGCGACTTTAATGAAGTAAGCACCCGCCCCCGCTCGCTCAAGCATTGCTCCAAAGAGTACAAACAGGAAGACAAACGAAGTTGAAACACCCAGTGCCACACCGAATACCCCTTCGGTAGTCAGCCACAAGTGAGACATTGCTTTGCCAAGGCTCGCACCTTTGTGAGCGATAACGTCAGGCATGTAAGGGCCGCCAAAGGTGTACAATAAAAACACAGCAGCAACGACCATCAACGGGGGACCGAGTGCACGACGAGTCGCTTCTAGAAGTAGCAGCATACCTGAGATAGCGATAGCGATGTCAAACGTCGTAGGTGCACCAGAACGGCCCGCGAGTTCGGTATAGAAAATATAGATATAGGCAGCGGAAAAACTACCCGCTAGCGCAAGCAACCAGTCAACAACTGGAATGCGATCACGTGGTGAATTCTTCATTGCTGGGTAGGCTGTAAACGCGAGAAATACAGCGAACATTAAATGAATAGAACGTGCTTCGGTATCGTTGAGTACGCCAAAGTTAAAAATGAACGGCAGAGGGGATGCGTACCAAAGTTGGAACAGTGACCAACATAGCGGCACAAACCATAGGATGCGACCTGACAGTCCAGCAGGAGCACGCGCACCAGTATCGGATTGAGCTACCATTTCTTGCACATCTTGAGACGGAGTTGTTGTCTTCGACATGTACTTAATCCTTATTATAAATGGTCCGTATATTTATGATTATGAGAACCTTTATTTTGCATCTTTCATTGTAGTGAAAAGATGAAATATTGCTCAGTTGTATGGTTTCTTGGGTATATAACGAGGTAGAGCTTCTAGAGAATGAAACTCAAATTAGAGTCTAGTGTTTTAATGAGTACGAGTTTTAACCAAGGAGGCGAATACCTCCTTGGTTTTCAAAGAGGGCTTATTTAAGTAGGCCGATCTCTTTGTAGTACTTCTCTGCACCTGGGTGTAGAGGGATAGAAAGACCTGATTTAACCATGTCTTCTTTCTTCAAGTTTGCAAACGCAGGGTGTAGGCGTTTGAATGTATCGAAGTTCTCGAATACAGATTTAGCAACGTTGTAAGCAACTTCGTCTGACACTTTTGTCGAAGTTACCATTGTTGCCGCAACACCAAAGCTGTTTACGTCTTTGTCTGTACCACGGTACATGCCAGCAGGAACTGTGCTGTATGCGTAGTAAGGGTTGTTTGCAACGATTTCATCGATCTTCGCACCAGTTGCTGAAACGAGTTTCGCATCACATGAAGTTGTTGCTTCTTTGATAGATCCATTTGGGTGACCAACTACGTATACGAACGCGTCGATCTTGTTGTCACAAAGAGCTTGGGAACGCTCAGAACCTTTAAGTTCAGAAGCCAGTTTGAAGTCTTCGTTAGTCCAACCCATTGCTTCCATAACCACGCCCATAGTTGCGCGGTCACCAGAGCCTGGGTTACCAATGTTTACACGCTTACCTTTAAGGTCAGTAACATTTTCAATACCAGCATCGCTACGAGCGATGATGTTGAATGGTTCTGTGTGTAGAGAGAATACAGCACGTAGCTCTTTGTACGGGCCTTGCTCAGCAAACTTACTTGTACCGTTGTAGCCATGGTACTGCCAGTCAGACTGAACGATACCGAAGTCTAGTTCACCAGCACGCATAGTGTTTACGTTGTAAATAGAACCACCAGTTGATTCTACAGAACAACGGATGTTGTGTTCTTTACGGCCTTTGTTGACTAGCTTACAGATAGCACCACCAGTTGGGTAGTAAACACCCGTTACAGAGCCAGTACCAATAGTGATGAACTCTTGAGCGTTAACTGCGCCAGCGCCCATAACAGCAGCTGCAATCGCACCAACTTTAATAAGTTTGTTCAATGCCATGAATTTCCCTTCCTTTATTCATTATTAACCCTAAGCAATTGTAGTTGCTGTGGGAGTTTCCTATAAACGGAAACGGCACCTTTTCCAATCCGTATGTTGAAAAAGCGGCTGAATAATATCAAAAAATTGGCACATAATTACACGATTGTTAAAGAATATAGACAATATGCCTAGTTGTTCTAACAATGTTTAGTGAATATTTCGAGATTAAAATCTTTTAAAATCATCGAGTTATACTCTGATCTAAACCAAAGAATGATTTATTTAAGATGTGATCTAAATCACGCCGCCAAATTGGCGGCGCGATTTATATTTTGCTGTTTTATATGAAACTAGCCTGTGTATTCAAACAGATCGCACACAGAGGCAAAGAGTTGCTCTGTAGTAATTGATAACGTTGGCGTAATGAAGATGGTATCGTCCCCAGCGACAACACCTAAAATGCCTTCTGATTTGCCCAGTGAATCGAGTAAGCGAGCAATTAACTGAGCGGCCCCCGGGCCTGTGTGAATCACAACGAGTGCATTGTTGTGGTCGATATCTAAAACCAGCTCACGCAAAGAGCTTGAAACTGTAGGCACCCCAAGCTCTGCTGGAAGGCAGTAAACCATTTCCATTTTTGCATTGCGAGTACGTACAGCACCGAACTTAGTCAGCATGCGTGATACTTTTGACTGGTTGATATTCTCAAACCCTTCGTTTTTAAGAGCTTCCACAATGTCGCCTTGGGAGCCAAAACGTTCTTCTTTTAGCAGGGCTTTGAAAGCGCGAACGAGGTTATCTTGTTTTTCTGAATGGCGCATGGTTCTCTTTCTATGTTGGTGAATATAAAAAGCAAGTGAATATTCTCGCATAGCTATGCACATAGTGCCAACTTCAAGCCCAATTTCTGTCTAGCATATCACTGTAAACTTCAAGGTTATTTTCCGTAGAAATGCCTCTTAAATCTTTGTCATCAAAGGTAAAGCAGATCATAATAGCCGCAATGTGTGTAGCACGCTTTAGTCGCATTGCGCAAGGTCGCAAAGCTGACGTTAATTGATTGTAATCAGGTTGTGATTGGTTTAGCTTGAACGCAGCTGATTTTAAATCGCCCTACAAAACATATATAAGAGAATCTTCTCAAGGAGAACTACGATGAAAGTAGCTGTTATTGGTGCCGCTGGTGGCATCGGTCAAGCCCTAGCCCTTCTACTTAAAAACCGCCTTCCTGCTGGTACAGATCTCGCTCTGTATGATATTGCGCCTGTGACTCCGGGTGTTGCAGCAGATCTAAGCCACATCCCAACACCAGTATCAATCAAAGGTTATGCTGGTGAAGATCCAACGCCTGCACTCGAAGGTGCTGACGTTGTACTGATCTCTGCGGGTGTGGCACGTAAGCCTGGTATGGACCGTGCGGATCTATTTAACGTAAACGCGGGCATCGTGAAGTCTCTTGCTCAACGCATCGCAGATGTATGTCCAAAAGCAATGGTTGGTATCATTACTAACCCTGTAAATACCACTGTGCCAATTGCAGCTGAAGTTCTTAAGCAAGCTGGTGTTTACGACAAGCGTCGTCTTTTCGGTGTAACTACGCTTGACGTAATTCGTTCAGAAACGTTTGTTGCTGAGCTGAAAGACAAAGATCCAGGCCAAGTACGTGTTCCAGTTATCGGTGGTCACTCAGGTGTTACGATTCTTCCTCTACTGTCTCAAGTTGAGGGTGTTGAGTTTACGGCTGAAGAAGTAGAAGCACTGACTAAACGTATTCAAAACGCAGGTACTGAAGTTGTTGAAGCTAAAGCGGGTGGCGGTAGTGCGACTCTATCTATGGGTCAAGCGGCATGTCGTTTTGGTCTAGCTCTAGTTAAAGCACTTCAAGGTGAAGAAGTGATTGAATACGCATACGTTGAAGGTGATGGCGAGCACGCACCATTCTTCGCACAGCCAGTGAAACTAGGCAAAGACGGTGTAGAAGAAGTACTAAGCTACGGTGAGTTAAGTGACTTCGAGAAATCTGCACTAGATGGCATGCTTGAAACACTTAACGGCGACATCCAAACGGGTGTTGACTTTGTAAACAAGTAATCCAATTTGAATAATGATAAAGCCGACTTTTGAGTCGGCTTTTTTGATCCTTTTGTTTTTCCTGCTGTACTTACTGAGTAGCAGAGGAGAAATAAGATGGATATTAGGGATCTAGAAAAGGGCATGCTAGTTGAATGCCGCCAGGGAGTTGGAGTCGTGGTCGAGACGGATGAAAGTACACATGCGGTCGTGATCGAAGATCGAAGCTCACATCAAAAGTTTGAAGTTGATGTTGAGGATTTGATTGATGAGCCTCAGCTTCATCATGGATGTGAACGTTACTATTAGCAAAAACAAAAAAGCGAGCATTAGAGCTCGCTTTTTTGGGGATGGCTTCGATTACTTACGTACAGCGATGGCTTCGATTTCGATACCAACATCTTTTGGTAGACGAGCAACTTCTACGCAAGAACGTGCTGGGTAGTGAGCAACATTGTGCTCATCAAAGAACTTACCGTAAACCTCGTTTACTGTGCCGAAGTCATTTAGATCTTTTACAAACACCGTTAGTTTTACGATGTCTGATACAGATAGGCCAGAGGCTTCAACTACTGCTTTTACGTTTTCTAGAGACTGACGAGCTTGTTCTGCGATGTCAGATGATACTTCACCCGTAGCTGGGTTTACTGGGATTTGGCCTGAAGTCAGTACCATGTTACCAAGGTCAACACCTTGCACATATGGGCCGATAGCTGCAGGAGCTGATTCAGTGTGAAGTACTTTAGTCATTGTTATATTCCATCTGTTTAGGGTTACTGGAAGAAAACTCAGTTTGCCGCGAATCTCGTGCTTCGTAAAGGTAAAAATCCCTGCTTGAGTTAAGCAGGGACAAATTCTTACCTGAAGTTAACTCTCAAATATTCATTAACGCTCAGTGACGATTTCACGAGAGAAAACTTTCTCACAGTACTTGCACTTCAATCGAATATCGTTGTTTTTCTCGAATACTTTAAAGCTACTTTCTACTGGCTCACCGTGTGTGATGCAGTTGGTGTTCGGACACTCAAATACATTATTCACTTGTTCTGGTAACTCGAGAGCCAGCTTCTTAACAACTTGATAGTCTTCAATTTGGTTGACCGTGGCATGCGGTGCATAAAGCGCTAATTTGCTTGCCTGCTCTTCAGTGATAAACACATTTTCGATCTTGAGTAGGTCTTTATGACCAAGGGCAGATGAAGGCAGGTTTAAGCCTACGGTTACGCGCTGTTGTGATTTATGCATTGAAAACAGCTTGAGCACCTTAATGCCAATTTGTGCTGGAATGTGGTCGATTACGGTGCCATTTTTAATCGCTTCAACCTGCAATTGAGTTTCTTTGTTCATGGTTTTTTCTCCTCGATTACAGTGTTTCATTTAGTACAAGTGCAAGTAGAGCCTGACGTGCATATACGCCATTTTCTGCTTGTTCGAAGTAATAAGCGTGTGGGGTTTTATCAACATCCACTGTGATTTCATCGACACGTGGAAGTGGATGAAGCACTTTAAGATTTTCACGTGCACCTTCTAGCATGGCTGCCGTAAGAATGTATGCGGATTTAATATGTGCGTATTCAGATTCGTCGAAACGCTCTTTTTGAACACGAGTCATGTAAAGAACGTCTAGGTCTGGAATGACACTTTCCATATCGGTGTGCAAACTGTATTGGATGCCAGCTTCGTCGAGTTCTTCGCAAATGTAATCTGGCATTGCAAGTGCCTCTGGAGCGATAAAGAAGAAGCGGATGTTGTTAAATTTTGCCAACGCTTGGGTAAGTGAGTGGACAGTACGACCATATTTAAGATCACCTACGAAAGCGACGTTAAGCTCATCCAGTCGACCTTGCGTTTCTGCAATAGAGAAGAGGTCCAGTACGGTTTGAGTCGGATGTTGATTTGCTCCGTCGCCACCGTTAATTACTGGGACACCATTAGAAAACTCAGCAGCTAGGCGCGCTGCACCTTCTTGAGGGTGGCGCATAACAAAAGCATCAACATACGAAGAGATAACCTGAACGGAATCCGCCAATGTTTCACCTTTCTTCGCCAGTGAAGTATTACCGCCATTATCGAAGCCAATGACATCACCACCAATGCGTTGGATTGCGGTTTCGAAAGAGAGACGTGTGCGGGTTGATGGTTCGAAGAAGCAGCTTGCAACCACTTTGTTTTTAATTAACTCAGGTTGCGGCTTAGCCTTCAGCTCTCCAGCCGTTTTGACAATCAATTCCAGCTCTTCACGTGAAAGCTCAGGAATTGAGATAATATGCTTGTTATAAAGCGTGTTTGTCATAATCATCTTCCCAGTCATGAATTTTAGGCACAAAAAAGCCCCCCATTAAGGGAGGCTTTAGAAATCGGTGAAAATAGAAAAAACAAGTCCCAGTAAGCGTGTTGGCTTACTCACTGTAATACGCTTTTTAGAGCACGAATTACGTGGCATTGTTTTACTATCTCCAGACAAATTGCCGAGCATTATACGCTGAAGAATGGTGAACGCAAGCGATTACATCGACGGTTTTAGTGTCGAATCTTACCTAAGATTAACTACCGAGTGTGGCAACCATCACAGCTTTAATTGTGTGCATTCGGTTTTCCGCTTCATCGAAAACGATAGAGTGTTCGGACTCAAACACGTCTTCCGTCACTTCCAGTCCTTTCATTCCGTATTTCTCAGCGACTTGTTTCCCTACAGTGGTTTCATCATTATGGAACGCAGGTAGACAGTGCATAAACTTCACTTGTGCATTGCCGGTTTTAGCAATCACATCCATGTTGACTTGATAGGGGGTCATCATTGCGACACGTTCATCCCAAGCTTCTGGTGCTTCACCCATGGATACCCACACGTCTGTGTACAAGTAGTCACAACCTTTTACGCCTTCTTCAACGTTTTCGGTTAAGGTGATTTTTGCGCCCGTCTGATCTGCGATCTGCTGGCAAGTGGCGACCAATTCTGCTTCTGGCCAGAACGCTTTTGGTGCGACAAGGCGGATATCCATCCCCATTTTAGCCGCGCCTACGAGTAGGGAGTTGCCCATGTTGTTGCGTGCGTCACCAAGGTAAGCAAACTTAATCTCATGCAGTTGTTTTCCACGCCCATGCTCAAGCATAGTCAAAAAGTCCGCCAGAATTTGTGTCGGGTGAAACTCATCCGTCAGGCCATTCCAAACCGGCACACCTGCGTACTGACCGAGTTCTTCAACAATGGATTGACCAAAACCACGGTATTCAATGCCATCGTACATTCGGCCAAGGACTCGTGCGGTGTCTTTCATCGACTCCTTGTGTCCGATTTGAGATCCAGATGGACCGATATAAGAAACCTGTGCTCCTTGATCAAAAGCGGCAACTTCAAAAGCACAACGTGTGCGAGTCGAGGCCTTTTCGAAGATGAGCGCAATGTTCTTACCGACCAGTTTCTTCTGTTCGGTGCCAGCATATTTGGCTTTCTTCAGATCCGCAGAGAGATCAAGCAGAAACTGAATCTCTTTCGGGGTGAAATCGAGTAGCTTTAGGAAATTTCGGTTACGTAGATTGAAGGCCATACACCAGTCCTGAATGTTGATTCGGTTTAATGGCTTTAGTTAAACATATTTAACGGCTATTTGTGAATAATTATTTTGAATAAATGCCGAGATATGAATTATATCTCGGCAAAAGTGATTATAAATTCTCTTCGGCGTATTCGGCTAGTCGGCTTCGAACCACACCATTGAGGTGAATGTTGGCACTTCCTTCAAAGTTTTTAAATCGCTCGACCATATAGGTTAAGCCAGAAGTGACGGGGGTTAGATAGTGAGAATCGATTTGTGCTAGGTTACCTGAGCAGACGATCTTAGTCCCTTCACCACAACGGGTTATGATGGTTTTGATCTGAGAAGCGGTCAGGTTCTGACACTCATCGAGCAAGACGAAGGCATTTTGGATCGAACGTCCGCGCATAAAGTTGATCGATTTGAACTGAATATTGGCTTTGTCGCAGATGTATTTCAATGAGCCTTCAGTGCAGTGATCGTTTTTATGCAATGCTTCTAATGTATCGGTGACGGCCGCAAGCCATGGCATCATTTTCTCTTCTTCACTACCCGGTAAAAAGCCGATCGCTTCACCTATGTCTGGGGTGTTTCGAGTGACGATGATTTTGTCAAAGATGCCTTTTTCTATGGTTTGCTCTAGTGCAGAGGCGAGAGCGAGTAAGGTTTTACCACTACCAGCTGCCCCAGTTAGGATCACCAGATCAATGTCTGGATCGAGTAGGGCATCTAGCGCCATTCCTTGATAGATGTTTTTTGGGGTGATATCCCAAGCGCGTCGATGCATCATTCTTTCACGGCTGAGATCTTTAATCGTGATCGTATCTTGGTCAATCTCCTCTACGCGCCCTGCGAAGTCGCTGTCCTCATCGATCATGTATTGATTGATATAAGTAGGCTCAAAGGGTTCGCGTGCGATGGTGTGATAGGTTCTGCCTGCAAGGGTTTTACTTTCGACATCTTGGACGTTGTTCCAGAACTCTCCTTCAATTTGCTGGAATCCTTTTGTCAGGTATTGCACGTCATCAATGAGCTGATCTGTGCGGTAGTCTTCAACAAACCTAACCCCAGCCCCTTTTGCCCGTAAGCGCATGTTGATGTCTTTGGTGACTAAGATGACTTCGCGCGGTGCACGTTTGTTTTGCAAATAGAGCACACCATTTAAGATGCGGTTGTCACCGGCTTTGTCGGCAAAAGCTTTGACGGTCTCTTGCAGCTCAAAGTCAGCCAGAATGGCAATGTGTCCGGTATTCTCTTTCTCTTTGTTGGTGGGGATGCCTTCGGATATCTCATCTGGAGTGGCATCTTTAAACATCGCTTCTAGTGCACGTATTGCGACACGCGCATCGCGAGCAACATCGCGTTTACTGTCCTTGATTCGGTCAAGCTCTTCAAGAACAGTCATTGGGATAACGACATCGTGTTCCTTAAATGAGTAGATGGCGAGTGGTTCATGAAGAAGAATGTTGGTGTCTAGGACAAAAATTTTCCGGTCTGTATCACCCATAAGCGTCTCCTTGCCAGTTGGCGGCCTGCTTACTCTTCAAGCTTTGCTATGAAGAGGATCTCTGCGGTTGGTTGCAGCGATGTAGCCAGGTAATCAGAGTTCGCTGATGGTTTGACTACAAAAACTGCAAACCCGTGTTGAACGTCATCCTATTTGAATGCATCAGTTGTGCCAGTCAGAAACTTGACGTGAAATGATGCTGCTCATAGATAAGTATAAACAGCTTTTTCAACACGCTCTTTTAGAAGTGCCACTGATTTCTTACACTTTGATGTCACACTCAGCTTGAGTAAAAAATTGTTGGTTTTTGAGGCCTTTGTACGTGACCAATGTCACAGCTTCAAGTAAGATTAGCGACCTTTTTCGGCGTAACGACTGACCTATTTTTCCTCGTCAGTTTCCTTTCAAGTTGCGCAAGAGTTACTAAAATAAATAGACCCATTTTCGAACAAATTTAGATGAGGTAGTCGATTCATGACATTTGCTTTGGGCCAGCGCTGGATCAGCGATACGGAGAGCGATTTAGGTTTAGGAACCGTTGTAGCATTGGATGCTCGTACTGTGACATTAATGTTTGCAGCTTCTGAAGAAAACCGCGTTTACGCTCGCAACGATGCGCCTGTAACCCGAGTGACCTTTAACGCTGGCGATGTGGTTGAAAGTCAGGAAGGGTGGTCTCTTAAAGTTGAGCAAGTTGTCGAAGACCAAGGACTACTAAGCTACATAGGTTCACGTGAAGACAGCGGTGAAGACGGTATTGTTCTGCGTGAAATTATGTTGAGCAACCAGATTCGTTTTAACAAGCCACAAGATAAGTTGTACGCGGGTCAAATCGATCGTATGGATAATTTTGTGCTCCGTTATCGTGCATTGGTGAACCAATACGAACAGCACAAGAGCCCAATGCGTGGTCTGTGTGGTATGCGTGCAGGCCTTATCCCTCATCAGTTATACATTGCACACGAAGTGGGTCGTCGTCATGCGCCACGCGTACTTTTGGCGGATGAAGTCGGTCTGGGTAAAACCATTGAAGCTGGTATGATCATTCATCAGCAAGTACTGGCTGGCCGCGCTGAGCGTATTTTGATTGTTGTACCAGAAACGCTGCAACATCAGTGGCTGGTCGAGATGATGCGTCGATTTAACCTGCACTTCTCCATCTTTGATGAAGAGCGCTGCATTGAAGCATTTGCCGACTCAGAAAACCCATTTGATACTCAGCAATATGTACTCTGTTCGCTCGACTTCTTGCGCAAGAGTCGTAAACGTTTTGAACAAGCACTGGAAGGTGAGTGGGATCTACTGGTTGTCGATGAGGCGCACCACCTAGAGTGGAGCCCAGAGAAGCCAAGTCGCGAATACCAAGTGGTTGAAGGTTTAGCGGAGCGTACGCCAGGTGTTCTATTATTGACGGCGACACCTGAGCAGCTAGGTCGTGAGAGCCACTTTGCTCGTCTTCGCTTACTGGATTCTGATCGTTTCTTTGACTACCAAGAGTTCATCAAAGAAGAAGAGCAATATGCGCCGGTTGCTGATTCTGTTAGTGCGCTATTCTCTGGTCAAAAGCTGGCAGACGAAGCGAAAAACCAAATTACTGAATTGCTCTCTGAGCAGGATGTGGAGCCACTTTTCCGTATTATCGAAAGTGATAGCGACGAAGAAGCCAAAGCCGCTGCACGCCAAGAACTGATTGATAACCTAATGGATCGTCACGGTACTGGTCGCGTACTTTTCCGTAATACACGTGCTGCAATCAAAGGGTTTCCAACACGTAACGTTCACCTTCTGCCGATGCTGATCCCACAGCAGTACACGACCTCTATGCGTGTGTCGGGCATGATTGGTGGCAAGATGAGTTCGGAAGCTCGTGCGTTAAAGAACCTATACCCAGAAGAGATCTTCCAAGAGTTTGAGGGGGATGATTCAAGTTGGTGGCAATTTGATAGTCGTGTTAACTGGTTACTTGAAAAAATTACCGAAAAGCGCAGTGAGAAAATTTTAGTTATCGCTTCTCGTGCGAGCACTGCACTTCAGTTAGAACAAGCTCTGCGTGAGCGCGAAGGCATTCGAGCTACGGTTTTCCATGAAGGTATGTCGATTCTAGAGCGCGATAAAGCGGCGGCTTATTTTGCCCAGGAAGAGGGCGGTGCTCAGGTACTGATTTGTAGCGAAATTGGCTCTGAAGGTCGTAACTTCCAGTTTGCTAACCAACTGGTGATGTTTGACTTGCCGTTTAATCCGGATTTGCTTGAGCAACGTATTGGCCGTCTTGACCGTATTGGTCAGAACCGCGATATCGATATTCATGTTCCATACCTACAGGGTACGTCACAAGCCATTTTGGCGCGTTGGTTTGATGAAGGCCTTAACGCTTTTGCAGAAACCTGTCCGACAGGTCGCACGGTTTATGACAAATTCGCAGATCGCCTCATTGAAATGCTTGCGTCAGGCGACACGAGTGATTTAGATGATGTGATTGCTGAATCAGCGGTAATGAACAAAGAGTTAAAAGCTCAGTTAGAACAAGGTCGTGACCGTCTATTAGAAATGCACTCTAATGGTGGTGAAAAGGCGCAAGCAATCGTCGATAAGATTGCAGCAACCGACGGCGATACTAACTTAGTGACTTTCGCTTTGAGCCTGTTTGATACGATTGGTCTCGATCAGGACGACAAAGGTGAAAATGCCTTAGTCGTGACGCCATCAGAGCATATGTTGGTTCCGAGTTATCCAGGTCTGCCTTATGAAGGTGCCACCATCACATTTGACCGTGAAACTGCACTGTCTCGTGAGGATATGAACTTTATCAGTTGGGAACACCCAATGATTCAGGGGGGCATTGACTTACTGATGAGTGAAGGCGTAGGTACGACGGCGGTTTCACTACTGAAAAATAAAGCATTGCCCGTTGGTACAATGCTACTAGAACTGGTTTATAAGGTAGATGCTCAAGCGCCTAAGCGCAGCGGAATCAGTCGTTTTCTGCCAACGACGCCAATTCGCTTAATGCTGGACGGAAAAGGTAATGACCTCTCTTCACAAGTTGAGTTTGAGAGTTTTAACCGTCAACTAAGCCCAGTGGGTCGTCATATCGCAACTAAGCTGGTTTCATCGGTACAGGCACAAGTACATCAGATGATTGAAGCCGGCGATAAGCTAGTGGTAGAAAAAGTCGACGCCATTCGCAGCCAAGCTCAGCAAGAGATGCAAGCGAGCCTCAATGCAGAATTAGAGCGCTTACAAGCATTGAAAGCGGTGAACCCAAATATTCGTGATGAAGAACTTGAAGCGATTGAAGAGCAGATTAAGTTACTCACTGGCTATATTGGCCAAGCTCAGTACCAACTAGACTCGTTACGCATGATTGTGGTCTCTCACAACTAATTGGCGTCCTTTAATTGATAAACCCAGCTCTGAGCTGGGTTTTTGTCGGGTATCATTTATGGCAATGACAGAATACAACCCACCACGTGAACCGTGGGTTGAAATCGTGTTTGAAGACGAGCACATCTTAGCGGTGAATAAGCCGTCTGGTTTGCTTTCTGTTCCGGGGCGAGCAGCAGAACATTATGACAGTATGTGGTCTCGCTTGATGGAAAATTACCCTGATGTTCAGGTGGTTCATCGCTTGGATATGGATACATCCGGTCTGATGGTTTTCGCAAAACATAAACATGCTGAAAGGGCGTTAAAGAAGCAGTTTCAGTATCGACTGACGCACAAAGTCTATTATGCGCGAGTCTGGGGGCATGTCGAGCAACAAGAAGGAGTGCTCGACTTCCCATTGATTTGTGACTGGCCGAATAGACCGCGACAGAAGGTTTGCTATCAAGATGGTAAACCATCGAAAACCATTTTCCAGGTGGTGAAACGAGAAGAGAAAACCACCATCGTTAGATTGCTACCTGTGACAGGTCGCTCTCATCAACTGCGCGTTCACATGCAAGCTTTAGGACACCCAATTGTCGGAGATGAATTTTATGCGGAGCAAGAGGCGTATGAATACTCAAATCGCCTAGAGTTGCATGCGGCGGAGCTCAGTTTTTATCATCCGCGCAGTGAATGGCTGCGTAGTATTTTTGTACCGTGTGACTTCTATCTTGAAGCAGAAGAGATGATCTTTGATTATTTTGATCCTGTGCGAAAATTACCAGACTACAAAACGCTGCCACACCAATAACTGTTTATAAGGCAGCAACAAGGAGGTTATATGTCGCTGCCAACTGTTGTTTTTCTTGATCGAGCAACCATCCCTACGCAAATTGAATTGCCATCACTTCCATTTCCGCATCACTGGGTTGAGTATGATTTCACCGCCCCAGCGTTGGTGGTTGAACGTGCTCACCAAGCAGAAGTGATCATTACGAACAAAGTAGTGCTAGATAGCAATATCTTGAGTCAACTAACTAACCTTAAATTGGTCGCTATCTCGGCTACTGGATTTAACAATGTTGATATCGACTATTGTCAGCAACATGGTATCGCTGTGACTAATGTGCAGGGGTATGCCACTCAGTCTGTACCAGAGCATGTGATTGCGATGATGTTTGCGCTTAAACGCAATTTGAAAGGCTATCACAATGATATAGCGGCAGGAGAGTGGCAACGTAATAAGCAGTTCTGTTTCTTTACTCATCCCATTAGCGATACAGCTGGCTCAACGATGGGGGTGATTGGCAGTGGAGCATTAGGGCAAGCGACAGCAGCTGTGGCTAAAGCGTTGGGGATGCATGTTGTCTTTGCGGAACGCAAAGGGATTTCTCCGTGTCGAGAAGGTTATCTGCCGTTCGAACAAGTACTCGCACAAGCCGATGTGTTAACCCTACATTGCCCGTTAAGCGAAGAGACACGTCATCTTATCGGTCGCAATGAACTGGCTGCGATGAAATCATCCAGTATCGTTATCAACACTGGTCGAGGTGGTTTGGTCGATGAAGAGGCGCTGGTGGATGCCCTAAAACAAGGTGTCATTCGTGGCGCGGGCGTCGATGTCTTTACCGATGAGCCAGCGGATGAATCCAACTCACTTATTGCCAATATGCACTTGCCAAACTTATTACTCACGCCACATGTTGCTTGGGGGAGTGATTCATCAATCCAAAATCTTGCCAATATTCTTATTGATAACATCAGTGCATTTATGGATGGGCGTGAACAAAATCGAGTTGTATAGCGCCCAATTCACTGCCCGGTTGACACCATTTGTTTCAGTCCTTGGTTGAAGAGTTTCATCAGCTCTTCGGCCTCTGGATGTGCTTTGGAAAACAATAAGTAACTGTCATTGGTGAGAAACGGTTTAGGGTTGTATGTGATCAACTCTTGGGTCTCAATTGGCATTTTGCCTAATGTGAATAGACCAATATTTTTCTCTTCAGGAACGAGCTCAACCCTTCGATATTTGAGTAACTGGAAGGCCTTATTGGGGGTTTCAACTCGGTTTATTGTAATCTCTTCATCGGCTAACATTTTGTCGAGATTAACACCGTAGCTATAACCGAGTCCCCCTCCCAAATGTTTCCCTTTGATATCCGCTAAGCTCTGCCATTGGAATGGATAATCTTTACGATGGAAGAAGACAAACTGCTCTTGAGCAACGGGATCACTAAACAGAAAATACTCGGTACGCTCCTGAGCAAACATCCACACAGCCGTTGCAACAAAATCGCCTTCGCTGGCCTGTTTGTATGCGCGTTTCCAAGGGAAAAAGTGAAATTCGACCAGATAACCTTGTTTGGCAAATACGTCAGTAATTGTTTTCCCAACATACCCATAATCTTCAAGCTTTTCTCCGATAAAAGGTGGCCAGTTTCCGGCTGCAATTTTGATGACTTTTGGCTCATCAGGCGTCGATGCTTGGGATGAGAAACAGGCCAAAAGAGCACCAACGAAAGCTAAGTAGTGTTTCATGTTCTGGTCTATCCGAGTTGTTCGTCTCTTAAAATTAGAATAATAATCGAAACAAACCAAGCCCATTCAATAATATAGATGTAAATAAAAAGGCTGGTCGTTGAGACCAGCCTTGATATTATTTAATCTAAGAGAACAAACTTACAGCGCTGCAATTGTTGCTTTTTGCTCTTCTAGCTTACTTAATGTCTCTTTGTAGCCTTCTAGTTTCTCACGCTCTTTCGCAACAACAGCTTCCGGTGCTTTAGCAACGAAGCCTTCGTTACCTAGCTTACCGTCAAGACGTTTGATTTCGCCTTGAGTCTTCTTGATTTCACCATCGAGACGAGCAAGTTCCGCATCTTTGTCGATAAGACCAGCCATTGGGATCATCAGTTCAGACTTAGCAACGAGTGCTGTTGCACACGCTGGCGTTTCTTCACCTGACTCAAGAACACGCACTGACTCAAGTTTCGCTAAAGAAACTAGAACTTGTTTGTTTGCTTCTAGTCGAGCTGCATCTTTTTCGTTTGCCGCTTTTAGCATAACTTCAAGTGGTTTACCTGGATTGATGTCGTACTCAGCACGTAGGTTACGAATGCTGGTGATGAATGACTTAACCCACTCGATGTCATCAAGAGCTTCTTGGTTGAAGTTTGCTTCATCAAACTGAGGAAGCGCTTGAAGCATAATGGTGTCACCTTCAACGCCGTCAACAAGAGGCTTGATGCTCTGCCAAATAGTCTCGGTGATGTAAGGAATCACTGGGTGTGCTAGGCGAAGCGTCTTCTCTAGAACTGTGATTAGCGTGCGACGTGTACCACGTTGCTGAGCTTCATTTCCTTTCCATAGAACAGGTTTGGTTAGCTCTAGGTACCAGTCACAGAATTGGTTCCAGATGAACTCATAAATTGTGTTCGCTGCCATGTCTAGACGGTAGTTATCTAGGTGGGCGTTGAACTCTTGCGCTGCAAGCTCAAACTGAGATTCGATCCACTTGTCTGCAAGAGAGTATTCAACTTCACCAGCACCAAAGCCACAATCTTGCTCTTCTGTGTTCATGAGTACGTAACGGCTCGCGTTCCATAGCTTGTTACAGAAGTTACGGTAACCTTCTAGACGTTTCATATCCCAGTTGATGTCACGACCAGTAGAAGCCATCGCCGCGAGAGTGAAACGCAGTGCGTCAGTACCGTATGGTTCGATACCGTTCTCAAATGTCTTACGTGTGTTCTTCTCGATCTTCGCTGCAAGTTGAGGCTGCATCATGTTGCCAGTGCGCTTCTCAACAAGAGACTCTAGGTCGATGCCGTCGATCATATCGATAGGGTCAAGAACGTTGCCTTTAGACTTAGACATCTTGTCGCCGTTTTCGTCACGGATTAGACCAGTAACGTAAACCGTTTTGAATGGTACTTGTGGTTTACCATTCTCATCTTTACAGAAGTGCATCGTCATCATGATCATACGAGCAACCCAGAAGAAGATGATGTCAAAACCCGTAACCAATACATCTGAAGGGTGGAATGTCTTCAGGTCGTCAGTGTTTTCTGGCCAACCTTGAGTACCAAACGTCCATAGTGCAGAAGAGAACCAAGTATCCAGTACGTCGTCGTCTTGGCGTAGAACCACGACTGGCGCTAAGTTGTTGTTAGCACGAACTTCTTCTTCAGAGCGACCTACGTATACATTACCGTCATTGTCGTACCATGCTGGAATGCGGTGACCCCACCATAGCTGACGTGAGATACACCAGTCTTGAATGTCACGCATCCAAGAGAAGTACATGTTTTCGTATTGCTTAGGAACGAATTGGATTTCGCCATCTTCAACCGCTTTTGTTGCCGTTTCAGCTAGAGGTGCTGTGCGAACGTACCATTGGTCTGTCAGCATTGGTTCGATAACCACACCGCCACGGTCACCGTAAGGAACCGTTAGGTCGTGATCTTTCACTTCCTCAAGCAGACCCAGTTCGTCAAACTCAGCAACGATAGCCTTACGCGCAGCGAAACGCTCCATGCCACGGTATTTTTCTGGGATATCTGTAGAGTAAGCATCGCTTGCTTCACCGTTTGTCGTGAAGACTTCAGCCGCATCACGGATATCAGCGTTGAAAGTTAGGATGTTGATCATTGGTAGCTGGTGACGCTTACCTACTTCATAGTCATTGAAGTCGTGAGCTGGTGTGATCTTCACACAGCCAGTACCTTTTTCCATATCCGCGTGTTCATCGCCTACGATAGGGATGCGACGATCAACGATTGGAAGGATGATCTCTTTACCGATAAGATCTTTGTAACGAGGATCTTCTGGGTTAACTGCAACACCAGTATCACCAAGCATTGTTTCAGGACGAGTTGTCGCAACAACAATGTAGTCTTTGCCTTCGGCAGTTTTGACGCCGTCCGCTAGTGGGTAGCGGAAGTGCCACATATGGCCTTTTTTGTCTTTGTTTTCTACTTCTAGATCAGAGATCGCAGTGTGTAGCTTTGGATCCCAGTTAACGAGACGCTTACCGCGGTAGATAAGATCTTCTTCGTATAGACGAACGAAAACTTCTTGAACGGCATTTGATAGACCGTCATCCATTGTGAAACGTTCACGATCCCAGTCTACAGATGCACCAAGACGACGGAGCTGTTTAGTGATCGTACCGCCAGATTCACCTTTCCATTCCCAGATTTTGTCGATGAAAGCATCACGGCCATAGTCGTGTTTTGTTTTGCCTTCTTCAGCAGCAATCTTACGCTCCACAACCATTTGAGTCGCGATACCAGCATGGTCAGTACCTACCTGCCAAAGGGTATTTTTACCCTTCATACGTTCAGCACGGATAAGTGTATCCATGATAGTGTCTTGGAACGCGTGGCCCATATGTAGGCTACCAGTGACGTTCGGTGGCGGGATCATGATGCTGTAAGCTTCTTTAGTCGTGTCACCGTGTGGCTTGAAGTAGCCTTTCTCTTCCCAAGCTTGATATAAAGCCTGTTCAATTGAAGTTGGGTTGTATGTCTTTTCCATAATCGCCTTTTTTCTCGTCATATTTGGGCTGATCGCTGTGTTAACTGCACTCGCAAACCCTAATCAAATACTTAATGTATATTCATAGGGACTTACTCACTGTTGCCTTGCTTTTCGCCCAACTATTTAGAGAAAATCTTATCTGGTTGATGGTAAATCTTAGTCAATCATTATAAGTGAACTCTCTAGAGTGGAGAGCTTAACTATAAGGATTGACCGTTAGTTGTGTTTGATTTCGATCGTTTGTAGCTGATAACCAGCTTGGCGGTAGATTTTATATCTTTCTCGCGCCAGTTGCTTGGCTTTTTCCTCGCAAGGGACGAAGTCTACCACCTCAGCAAACTTGTTCGCAAAGGTTGTCTCATTTTCAGCCAAATTTATTACTAATTGTCTGTTCCATGAAGGCTTGACCCCTTGATAGCCAATCTCGATATTGGTTGCATATCGCGGACCTTCACCGACTAGATTATGAGCCATAAATTCGCTGCTATCGACTTGCCAAAATCGTTCTGCTAACTGTTCTGCATGTGATTTATTATTGCAGTTGAGGTAGACCTTTGCTCCTTGTTTAGCAAAGTGACGAGTAAGAAACAGAATGTACTCTTCGAATCCATCAGGGGTAGCCTGATGAGATTGTTCAGCAATGAGATAAAATGTAGCGTTCGCCATGTTCTGATCCTTTTGCACACAAAGGCAGAAAATAAAAAAGGGCCTGTCGGCCCTTTTTAAGATGTTGAGGTTTATTCCTCTGTCTCTTGGCCACTGCGATTAAGCAGGAATTGGACAAGCATCGAGACTGGACGGCCCGTTGAGCCTTTTGCCGCACCTGACTTCCACGCAGTACCTGCGATATCAATGTGCGCCCAGTGGTACTTCTTCGCGAATTTAGACAAGAAGCAACCCGCAGTAATCGTGCCACCAGGGCGACCACCAATGTTTGCCATATCCGCAAATGGGCTCTTCAATTGCTCATGGTATTCATCAGCCATTGGTAGACGCCATGCACGGTCACTTGCTTGCTCAGAAGCGTTGACTAGCTCGTGAGAAAGAGGGTTATGGTTTGAGATAACACCGCTGATATGGTGACCTAACGCAATCACACAAGCACCGGTTAGCGTTGCAACGTCAACGACACAATCTGGCTCAAAACGTTCAACGTAAGTCAACGCATCACAAAGAACGAGTCGACCTTCCGCATCGGTGTTTAGCACTTCAACCGTTTGACCGGACATCGTTGTTAGGATGTCACCTGGACGGTATGCATTGCTGCCTGGCATGTTTTCACAACCAGCTAAAACGCCGATAACGTTGATTGGCAGGTTCAGTTTCGCCAATGCCTTCATGGTACCGAATACTGAAGCCGCACCACACATGTCGTACTTCATTTCGTCCATGCCTTCGCCTGGCTTAAGTGAGATACCGCCAGAATCGAAAGTTAGACCTTTACCAACAAGAACGATTGGTTTTGCTTCTGGATCTGGGTTGCCCTTGTATTCCATGATAGACATCATAGATTCATTTTTAGAGCCACGGCCTACTGCTAGGTATGAAGTCATACCCAGTTTTTCCATCTCTTGCTCGCCAATGATTTTAGTCGTAACGCTTTCGTAATCGTCTGCTAGGCGACGTGCTTGTGAAGCTAGGTATGCAGGGTTAGCGATATTTGGTGGCATGTTGCCAAGATCTTTCGACGCTTTAACACCAGAGGCAATCGCTAGACCATGTGCGATCGCTTTTTCACCTAGGTTGAGTTCGCGGCGTGTAGGTACGTTGAATACCAGTTTACGCAGAGGGCGACGTGTTTCTGGTTTGACACTCTTGAATTGATCGAAGGTGTAAAGACCATCTTTCGTTGCTTCTACCGCTTGACGTACTTTCCAGTATGTATCGCGGCCTTTAACGTGCAGTTCCGTCAGGAAGCAGACGGCTTCCATCGAACCCGTCTCGTTAAGTGTGTTGATGGTTTTTTGAATGATCTCTTTGTATTGACGTTCGCCAAGCTCACGTTCTTTACCACAACCAACGAGTAGTACGCGCTCTGATAGCACGCCTGGTACTTGATGAAGTAGGAGCATTTGCCCCGGTTTTCCTTCCAGATCACCACGGCGAAGTAGTGAACTGATATAGCCATCGCTGATTTTATCTAGCTGCTCAGCAACTGGAGAAAGGCGACGTGGCTCGAACACGCCCACAACGATACACGCGCTGCGCTGCTTCTCTGGACTGCCACTTTTTACACTGAACTCCATGCGTACTCCTACATCCTGAAGACAAATAGAACTAAATGTTAGATAATGCCGTCTTACTTGTTGATTCCTTACTCGGAACTATCCTTAAATAAGCGCATTAACAGTTAGCCAAAAAATTTAAAAATAAAAGGTTCAACGGGAAATTATAGTGATTCAATTAAAAAAACAAGTTTTGTATAGGTAATTTCAGCGTGATTATTGTTAGATATTTGATCCGCGAGACACTCAAAAGCCAATTAGCGATATTTTTCATCCTGTTTTTAGTGTTCCTCAGCCAAAAACTGATTAAGGTTTTGGCTGATGCTTCGGATGGGGATATCCCCGCGAGTTTGGTCATGCATTATGTTGCCTTGAGCATGCCGTCGATGGGCCTACTGATGTTACCTCTGAGCCTGTTCTTAGGTATTTTGCTGACTTTCGGTCGCTTATATGCGGAAAGTGAAATTACGGTTATGAATGCTACTGGCATTGGTAACAAATTCTTGATCCGTGCGGCTCTGTACCTTGCTGTCATTACCGGAGTTATTGCTGGTTTTAACTCATTTGTCTTTTCACCCTACAGCCAAGACAAATTGGTTCAGCTTCAAGAAGAAGTTGAAGCGGAAAACAGCGTCGATCTGCTTAAAAAAGGTCACTTCCAAGGTACGCCTGACGGTTCATCAGTGGTTTTCATCGATGATATTGATGGCAAACAACTTAAGCATGTTTTTGTCGCGCAGATGAGACCGCGTGACTCTATATTGCCGAGTGTTTCATTCTCGCAATCAGGTGAGGTGAAAGAGCTAAGCGATGGGCGTCAGGTTATTCGCATGTATGATGGTACTCGCTATGAAGGTGTGCCAACGCGAGTGGATTACATGGTGACGAAATTTGATCAATACGAAGGTCTGATTGGTCAACGAGATGTCAAACGTAAAGGGCGAGATTGGGAAGCGATCCCAACGCTAGAATTGATTCAAAATCCAGATCCAAGAGCGCAAGCAGAATTACAGTGGCGTATTTCTCTCGTGGTTTGTATCCCATTACTGACCATGTTGGTCGTACCTCTATCGGCGGTTAACCCTCGTCAGGGGCGTTTTGCCAAAATGGGACCAGCGATATTAATTTATTTAGCGTACTTCCTTTCGATTAGTGCAACCAAATCTGCGCTTGAAGATGGATCTATTCCAGCATTTATTGGTATGTGGCCAATCAATGCTGCACTACTGTTAACTGCAATCGGCATCAACTCGATGGACAGCATTCCTGTTCGCCGCTTTAAAGATAAATTAAGACAAAGAAAGAAGGCAGCGTAAGTCGTGTTTAAAATTCTCGATCTCTATATCGGCAAAACCATCATTGCCACGACCTCTCTAGTGCTGGCTACGTTTGTTGGCCTGTCTGCCATCATCAAATATGTTGAACAGCTGCGTAAAGTTGGCGAAGGTTCTTACGATCTTATTCAAGCACTGTTTTTTGTGCTGTTAAGTATTCCTCGTGATATTGAAATGTTCTTCCCAATGGCGGCACTGTTAGGGGCTCTAATTGGGTTAGGGATGCTGGCTTCAAGCTCAGAACTTGTGGTGATGCAGGCCGCGGGTTTTTCTAAACTTAATATCGGTATGTCCGTGCTTAAAACGGCAGTGCCTCTAATGGTATTGGTGACATTGCTCGGTCAGTGGGGCGCCCCACAGGCTCAAAAAATGGCACGTGATTTACGAGCTTTTTCTACATCTGGTGGTGCGATCTTATCGGTGCGAACGGGGGTGTGGGCGCGTGATGCCAACGATTTTATCTTTATTGGTAAAGTTGAAGACGACAAAATCTATGGCATGAACATGTGGCGTTTTGATGCGAACAAGCGCCTCGAAAGTGTCGTCCATGCTGCGACGGTAGAGTATGTTTCTGATAATACTTGGACCATGAAGGATGTTGAGCTAACTGAGATGGTTGATGAAGTAGAAATTTCGAAGCAAAGCCTACCTGAGTACAGTTGGACGACCTCGCTAGCCCCAGATAAGTTAGCGGTTGTAACGGTAAAACCAGAAGAGCTTTCTTTGGGCGGACTTTATGATTATGTCAGTTATCTCAAGGCATCGGAGCAAGACCCTTCACGCTATGAGCTAGCGTTTTGGCGCAAGGTCACTCAGCCGTTTTCTATTGCGGTGATGATGCTGATGGCGCTCTCTTTTATCTTTGGTCCTTTGCGTAGTGTGACTATGGGTGCTCGGATTCTTTCGGGCGTTATTGCCGGATTCACTTTCTATATTTCGAGTGAGTTCTTTGGTCCTCTTAGCTTGGTTTACAATATTCCCCCAGTATTTGGTGCGGTCATGCCAAGCGTGGTATTCCTGACCATCGCATTGATGTTATTGCGTCGAAAACTGTAGTGCGAAACATATTAATAAAGGCAGCCAACTGGCTGCCTTTTTCATACCTAAAGAAGTTTCTTTAATCGATACAGCTCTTCAAGAGCTTGTCTTGGGGTGAGATCGTCTGGATCGATGTTCGCAAGCGCTTGCTCAACTTCGCTTGGCTCTGGGATCAAGCTCAGTTGATTGGCGATGTCGACAGCAGGAGATTGGCTTGGTTTTTCACCGTTGAGGCTGAGTTGTTCGAGCTGAGTGAGTTTCGTGCGAGCATTTTTAATTACGCTCTTCGGTACGCCTGCAAGTCCAGCAACGGCAAGGCCATATGACTTACTTGCTGCCCCTTCTTGCACAGCATGCATAAATGCAATGCTGTCACCGTGTTCTACGGCGTCAAGGTGGACGTTCGCCAGATGTGGAATTTGATTCGGCAACTCAGTCAGTTCAAAGTAGTGCGTGGCAAACAAGGTCATTGAACCTAGCTGTTTTGCTAGCCACTCTGCACTGGCCCAAGCCAGAGATAGACCATCGTATGTACTGGTGCCTCGACCAATTTCATCCATCAACACTAGGCTGTTTGCGGTTGCATTGTGAAGAATATTGGCGGTTTCTGTCATTTCAACCATAAAAGTCGATCGTCCTGAAGCCAAATCATCAGATGCACCAATGCGGGTAAAAATACGGTCGATTGAGCCAATTTGTGCAGATTCAGCCGGTACGTAAGAGCCGATATGAGCCAGTAACGCAATCAAAGCGGTTTGGCGCATATACGTGGATTTACCCCCCATGTTAGGGCCTGTAATAATCAGCATCTTGCGCTTTGAGTTGAGCTCAATCGGGTTGGCGATGAAAGGTTCATCCATTACTTGTTCAACGACAGGGTGACGACCATTCTGAATGTGAATACCCGCCTCTTTTGTTAAGTTAGGGCGGCAGTAATCTAAGCTGTCGGCTCGTTCGGCAAGGTTCTGAAGAACGTCAATTTGCGATACTGCTGAGGCGAGATTCTGCATCTGTTCTAGATGAGGTAGTAATAGGTCAAATAACTCTTCCCAAAGTTGTTTCTCGACCGCGAGTGCTTTTGATTTCGAGTTTAAAACCTTGTCTTCATGCTCTTTTAGTTCTGGGATGATGTAGCGCTCGGCATTCTTTAACGTTTGGCGGCGCACATAATGGGGTGGCACAAGGTGACTTTGCCCGCGGCTGACTTGGATGAAGAAACCATGAACATTGTTGTAACCCACCTTTAGGCTGTCAATGCCGTGGCGTTCGCGTTCCTCTTGTTCGAGTTGTTCAAGAAACTCGGTTGCACCATCAGCGAGTTTTCGCCATTCGTCGAGTTCCTCGTTGTAGCCAGTCGCAATAACACCACCATCACGAATAACAACGGGTGGATTCTCTTTAATTGCACGTTCGAGCAAGTCACAAACATCGTCCATTGGTGCGGCAAATTGTGCCAGCTTAACCAAATAAGGGTTGGCTAGGCTGCCCATGCTTTCTGCTAACTCTGGTAACTGCTGCATGGCAAATCGGAGACGAGCCATATCACGAGGTCGTGCACTGCGTAACGCAAGTCGTCCTAAGATACGCTCAATATCCCCGATTTGTTTGAGAACAGGATGAAGTTCAGAATAGACAGCCTGCTCTTTGAGCTCCGTGATAGCGTTGAGACGTTGGTTGAGTGTCTCGATGTCTCGCATTGGCTGGTGTAACCAGCGCTTGAGCATGCGACTGCCCATGGCTGTCGCGGTATGGTCGAGCACTCCCGCCAATGTATTGTCTGTACCACCGGCAAGGTTATGGGTGATCTCTAGATTGCGACGTGTCGCTGCATCGAGGATGACTGAGTGATCTTGACGATCAAAAGTTAAAGAGCGGATATGTGGCAGTGCGGTACGTTGGGTATCTTTTACGTACTGGATAAGACAGCCCGCAGCACACAAGCCGAGTTTGGCGTGTTCAACACCAAAGCCAACCAGATCTTTGGTACCAAACTGTTGGTTGAGCTGTTGCTTTGCCGTGTCGAGCTCAAACTCCCACACAGGGCGACGGCGGTTACCATTACGGCCGTTCATCAACTGAACAGGTTCAAAGTCCTCGGGGAATAGTAGCTCACGGGGTGCGGTACGTTGCAGCTCTGCGGCCATGGCTTCTTCAGTTTCTGGCTCCATTAACTGGAAGCGTCCAGAGGTAACGTCAAGTGTTGCGTATCCGAATTTGCCGTTGTGATGGTAAATGGCAGCGATTAGATTATCTAAACGCTCAGAAAGCAGAGCCTCGTCAGTCACTGTACCCGGAGTGACAATACGCACCACGGCGCGTTCGACGGGACCTTTGCTTGTTGCGGGATCGCCAATCTGTTCACAAATCGCGACGGATTCACCAAGCTGAACGAGTTTTGCTAAGTACCCTTCGACAGCATGAAAGGGCACACCAGCCATAGGAATAGGCTCACCAGCGGATGCTCCACGCTTAGTCAGCGATATGTCTAATAGCTGAGATGCGCGCTTGGCATCATCGTAGAAGAGTTCATAGAAGTCTCCCATTCGATAAAACAGCAAAATATCTGGGTTCTCAGCTTTAAGCTTGAGATATTGCTGCATCATAGGTGTGTGTTTTTGTTCAGCTTTCACGGGCAACGTCTTTCGTTTATTTCTATTGCGGCTTAGGATACGTGAATAGCCATTCTGCGAAAAGATGCAATAGGGGGATTTAGACATGGAATCACAGCAAATTCTGTCACTAAAGTTGGGTGAGCAACTTAACCAACGTGGTTTTGTTCTCACGACAGCAGAATCTTGTACCGGTGGAGCTGTCTCCGCGGCGATTACCGACATAGCCGGAAGCTCAGGTTGGTTTGACCGTGCTTTTATCACCTATAGTAACGAAGCCAAAATGGAGATGCTTGGGGTAAAGGAACAAACGCTTGAGTCCCATGGCGCTGTCAGTGAGCAGACGGTTGAAGAAATGGTAAAAGGTGCGTTGGCCAATTCGAATGCCAACATTGGCGTATCGATCAGTGGTATTGCTGGGCCAGGAGGGGCGACAGAAGGTAAGCCTGTCGGTACAGTCTGTATTGGCTGGGCAGACAAAAGTGGCTGGTTGAAAGTGGCGACCTATTATTTTGCTGGCAACCGTTCTCAAGTGCGTCAACAGGCTGTCGAAGTGGCTTTGAAAGTACTGTACGAACAGTTGAAAAGTGACAGTCAATGATTGCTCGAGTAATTTAAAGTGATTAAAAATCAGATGGATATCATCAAATTTCAAAAAAAATCCCCATAGCTATGGACACTGTATGAATCAACAGTATAATGGCTTTCATTGATTGCTTAGCAAAAAAGCTGAGCGGAAGAATTTGATTGATATTCATCAGCATTAGATGAGTCATTTGGAGAAAGTGATGGACGAGAACAAACAGAAGGCGCTCGCCGCTGCGCTAGGTCAAATCGAAAAGCAATTCGGTAAAGGTTCGATTATGCGCCTTGGTGACAACCGTGCAATGGACGTAGAAACAATTTCTACCGGCTCACTTTCTTTAGATATCGCTCTTGGTGCTGGTGGTCTGCCTATGGGTCGTATCGTAGAAATCTACGGTCCGGAATCTTCTGGTAAAACAACACTAACTCTTGAGCTAATCGCTGCTGCACAACGTGAAGGTAAAACTTGTGCGTTTATTGATGCGGAGCATGCGCTCGATCCTGTATATGCGAAAAAACTCGGTGTAGATATCGATGCTCTACTTGTTTCTCAGCCTGATACGGGCGAACAAGCACTAGAAATCTGTGATGCGCTAGCGCGTTCAGGTGCTATCGACGTAATGGTAGTGGACTCGGTTGCAGCACTAACACCTAAAGCTGAAATTGAAGGCGAAATGGGTGACAGCCACATGGGTCTACAAGCACGTATGCTTTCTCAAGCAATGCGTAAGCTAACAGGTAACCTAAAGCAGTCTAACTGTATGTGTGTTTTCATCAACCAAATCCGCATGAAGATTGGTGTGATGTTTGGTAACCCTGAGACGACTACTGGCGGTAACGCACTTAAGTTCTACGCTTCTGTACGTCTTGATATTCGCCGTACTGGTTCAATCAAAGAAGGTGACGAAGTTGTCGGTAACGAAACTCGCATTAAAGTGGTTAAGAACAAGATTGCTGCACCATTTAAACAAGCTGAGACGCAAATTCTATACGGTCAAGGCTTCAACCGTGAAGGTGAGCTAATTGATCTAGGTGTGAAGCATAAGCTGATTGAAAAAGCGGGTGCTTGGTACAGCTACAATGGCGACAAGATTGGTCAAGGTAAGGCAAACGCAGGTAAATTCCTACGTGAAAACCCTCAAGCCGCGAAAGAAATTGATACTAAGCTACGTGAAATGCTGCTTTTACCGGCAGAAGAACAGCCTGTTGAAGCTGAATTAGGCCAGATGCCAGAGCAAGAAGAATTTTAATTCTGTTTAAGTGAAATCAAAGCCCTGCGAATGCGGGGCTTTGTTATATCTAGAATTTGAAAATAAGTAAGTTATGTTTCAAAGAAAACCACCCACATTATCGAGTAAAGAAGCGGCTATGCAGTTGCTAAGCCGCCGTGATCATGGTGAGTATGAGCTTTATCAAAAACTGAGCTTAAAAGGCTATGAGGATGAAGCGATTCAAGAGGCCATCAACTTTTGCCTCGATCACAATTATCTTGATGATTTGCGTTATGCCAAAAGTCAGATACGCCAGCATGTTTATAAAGGACATGGCGAAAGAAGGATTCGCCAAGAGTTAAATCAAAAGCGTGTCGCCGAGGCTACGATAGAAAAAGCGATGGAGCAAGAGCCTCAAGATTGGTTTGAATTGGCAAAAAGTGCAGCAGAGAAGAAATTTAAAGGGATTAAAGCCAAAGACGCAAAAGAGTACGCCAAACAAGTCCGATTCCTGCAATATCGCGGCTATAGTTTTGAACAAATTAGCTATGCTTTAAATCATGAGGCGTAAGAAATTTTTTCTAATTCGAGTTCCGGTAAGAATGCCTATCCATAATGTAGCCACTATTGTTCCAGACATACTGAGCCGCTTTTTCACGCGCAATAACACCGTCTCTGAGAATGAACGTTTAAGGCAACCAGACTGCTTTTTCTACTGCTTATTAAAGCCCTATAACTTCCGATTACCGACTGTCAGGTTGTGAGAGTGCTATTGCTCTCGAGGGCTCCCCGTTCCTACAGAATAAAGAGCAAAACAGCTTGCTTGATGTAGGAATGCTCCTGAATGCACTGTATCGAATTGACAACATCGTAGCCTACATTTAACCATACGCTTTAAAGGGGAATTAGCCATATTTAGCAAAGGAGTGATGTATGCCGCAACCATGCTATTTAAAGATTATTGGCAAGAACCAAGGTTTCATTACCCACAAAGTAGGTACAGCTGACTCTATCGGGGATAGTTTTGTTGAGAATCATCTCGACGAAATTATGGTTCAAAGTGTCAAACACGTTGTTATAACTCCGACAGATATCCAAAGTGGGAAACCTAACAGTAAACGTATTCACGGTGCACTTAAAGTTACATGCGAAATAAACAGAGCTCTGCCATTACTTTATAATGCACTTTGTCAAGGTGAAACATTAGAAACCGTATCTCTTGATTGGTATCGAATGTCCGTAATAGGTAGGCAAGAAAAGTTCTTCAATACAACTCTTACCAATGCTCGATTAAGTAAAATTCAGTTGTTTTTACCTGATTCTAGGGAAACCAAAGCGAAAAGAATTCATCAGCTAGTCAATCTATTCTTTAATTATCGAAAAATAGAGTGGACGCATTTGGTGGCAAACACACATGGTTTAGACGATTGGCGAAAACCTGTAGAGGGTTAGATTATGATAAACATTACTGAATGTGAGATAGACTCAGATCGCTTATCCGTCGAAGGAGTAGACACTTTACAGCAGATAATCGATAAAATAGATAATGCAAACCTACTTACAAAAGTCATGGGTGTTATTCCTTTTATAGATATATTTCTGAAAGGGAAACCTCACGAAAAGCTTACGAATATAGCGGCATACGACTGGAAAGAGTTTTCTAGAGTGATGCGGTCTATCCACGCGGTTGAACGCAAAGTAATAGCTAAGTTAGCGTTTGATCAAGCTTTAGAAAGCACAGGAAAAGAACATGAATTTTGGAAGTGCGTTTACAACGCTATGTAGTCTAACGTTTATTTTAATTTGTCCACTAGTTCATGCGACAGTGGAGGTTGAACAGCAAATAATTTCAACTGAATCCAAAAATGCCTACAAGATTTTTTTGCAAAAAGTGGATGAATGTTCTGATAAAAAAACTCGAAATATCAATCCATACCCAATTAGCTCTTGGCTAATATCACTACCAAGAAAAAAACAGATATCTACGCTTTCATATCTACATCACTTGGCACAATATAATTGTTCAGCAAAAGAGCAAGCTATCTTAGTTGATTCATTACAAAGAAATAATGAAAAGAAAGTGATTTCAATAATGACAGAAAAAGGTTGGTTAGACGCTCCAGTTTTGAAATATGAAGCTGAGTTCACAGAGAGTGATAAGAGGTCACTACAAATATTAATTGATAAAAACTACCTCCCATTTAACGGGGTTGAGCTTGATTCAATAATTAGAAAGCTAAGACCTGAAATTGATGAAAAATGAAATGTACTAACTCCCCTGATTAAATCAACACCTCATAGATAGGCTTATGTAGCACTACTCATGAAAGCGAGCTGTGTCTGTAGCTCGTTTCTCATACGTGTTTAATTGTTCAGATATGTTTTACTGTATTCACTTAATAATCAACCGCTGGTTTCATCTCAGACCAGCCCATTACATGTGTTTGTACTATAGATGCGTTAGCCGTGTTATTCGGCTAAAGAAACGACTAAAGACACAAAAAAGTACGCTAAGTAAGTCCGATACCTGCAATTCGTGGTTATAGTTTTGAATAAATTAGCAATGCTCTTAACTCAAACGATGAGGACAAATCACGAACTAACACCTTAATCTGCGGATTTGTCGCGATTTATCGAATCAGGAGCCTCTTTTCTGCGAGAAAACTAGTCGTAGCGTGAACCATGATCTACAATAGCGCAAAAATTTCACTCGACTATTTTTCAGGAAGAGCTGCATGTACATGAGCACTGATGAGGTTCGTAACGCGTTCCTTAAGTTCTTTGAAAGCAAAGGACACCAAATCGTAGACAGTTCATCGTTGGTTCCACATAACGATCCAACCCTGCTATTCACAAACGCAGGTATGAACCAATTCAAAGATTGCTTCTTAGGCGCAGAAAAGCGTGCCTACACACGAGCAACTACGGCTCAGCGTTGTGTACGTGCGGGTGGTAAACACAACGACCTTGAAAATGTGGGTTTTACAGCTCGTCACCATACTTTCTTTGAAATGCTAGGTAACTTCAGCTTTGGTGATTACTTCAAAGAAGATGCGATTGCGTTTGCATGGGAATTCCTCACTGAGACATTAAAACTGCCTACTGATCGTCTACTAGTAACGGTTTACGAAACAGATGACGAAGCATTCGAAATTTGGAACAAGAAAGTAGGTGTTCCCGCTGATCGTATTATCCGTATCGGCGATAAAGAAGGCGGTAAGCAGTACGAGTCTGACAACTTCTGGACTATGGGTGACACAGGTCCTTGTGGTCCGTGTACTGAAATTTTCTACGATCATGGTGAGCACATCTGGGGTGGCCGTCCAGGTACACCTGAAGAAGATGGTGACCGTTTCATCGAGATCTGGAACAACGTATTTATGCAGTTCAACCGTCATGCTGACGGCACGATGGAGCCGCTACCAAAGCCTTCGGTAGACACGGGCATGGGTATCGAGCGTATCTCTGCAATCATGCAAGGCGTCCACTCAAACTACGAAATCGACGTATTCCAAAAACTAATCAAAGCAGCCGCTGAAACCATCGGTTATGAAGATTTGTCTAACCAGTCTCTACGCGTGATTGCTGACCATATCCGTTCTTGTTCATTCTTGATCGTTGATGGTGTCATGCCTTCGAATGAAGGGCGTGGTTATGTCTTGCGTCGTATCATCCGTCGTGCAGTTCGTCACGGTAACAAACTTGGTGCGAAAGGCGTATTCTTCCACAAACTGGTAGGTGTTCTTGCTGAAGTCATGGGCAGTGCTGGTGAAGAGTTGAAGAAACAACAAGCGGTTGTGGAAAAAGTTCTACGTATCGAAGAAGAGAACTTCGGTCGCACGCTAGAGCGTGGTATGGCGATTCTGAATGAAGCGTTAGATAACCTAGAAGGCAAAGTGCTAGACGGTGAAACCGTATTCAAACTTTACGATACTTACGGTTTCCCTGCTGACCTGACAAACGATGTTGCACGTGAGCGTGATTTCGCTATCGATGAAGAAGGCTTCGAGAAAGCGATGGAAGAGCAGCGTCAGCGTGCTCGCGAAGCCGGTCAGTTCGGTACAGACTACAACGCAACCATCAAAACGGAAGCAGAAACAGAGTTTTGTGGCTACGCTGGTACTCAAGGTGAAAGCACTGTAGTAGAAATTTTTGTTGAAGGCGAAGCGGCTGATACTTTGTCTGCGGGTGACAAAGCCATCATCGTTCTTGGTGAGACTCCGTTCTATGCTGAATCAGGTGGTCAATGTGGTGATGCTGGTCTTGTGAAGACGGAATCGGGTCTATTCAAAGTTGAAGACACACAAAAACTCGGTAATGCGATTGCTCATCATGGGGTCATGGCTGAAGGCGTCCTAGCTAAGGGTGACCAAGTTGAAGCGGTTGTCGATGCAGAGCGTCGTGCAGCGATCTCACTAAACCACTCGGCAACGCACTTACTGCATGCAGCACTAAGACAAGTTCTTGGCGAGCACGTAACGCAGAAAGGTTCTCTCGTTAAGCCTGAAAACCTACGTTTTGACTTCTCTCATCTTGAAGGGGTAACGGCGGCTGAACTTAAAGAAGTTGAGCGTCTAGTCAATGCGCAAGTTCGTCGCAACCACGTTATCGAAACCAATGTCATGGACATCGAATCTGCGAAGCAGAAAGGTGCGATGGCACTCTTCGGCGAGAAGTACGATGATGAAGTTCGCGTGCTATCGATGGGCGAGTTCTCTACTGAGCTTTGTGGTGGTATCCACGCATCAAACACCGGTGATATCGGTCTATTCAAGATCATTTCAGAAGGTGGTATCGCAGCAGGTATTCGTCGTATTGAAGCGGTAACCGGTGAAGCAGCACTTGACGCAATTGAAGCACAACAAGCTAAGTATGAAGAGAAACTGGCTGAATCTGCTTCTAAAGCGAAAACGCTAGAGAAGGAAATCCAGAAGCTGAAAGACAAGATGGCTGCAGCAGAAAGTGCAAACATCATGGGTAAAGCTCAGGAAATTAATGGCGTTAAAGTACTGATTGCTGCAATGGAAGGTGCTGATAGCAAGAACCTACGTACTATGGTTGATGACATCAAAAACCAAATGGGTAGTGGTGTTGTGATGCTTGCAAACATCAGTGATGGCAAGGTTGGTCTAATTGCGGGCGTAACTAAAGATCTGATCGGTAAAGTGAAAGCCGGAGACCTTGTTAAGATGGTTGCAGAACAAGTTGGTGGTAAAGGCGGTGGTCGTCCAGATATGGCTCAAGCGGGTGGTACTGACGTGTCTGCGCTACCAAAAGCGATCGAAAGTGTTCAGCCTTGGCTAGAAGAACGCCTATAGACATCGAATATTAAATGATAACGCTCAATCAGTTCTTTGATTGAGCGTATTTTTTTTGAGCTAACCAAGTGGTTTAATTAGTCGTCTAAAAGACGGTTAAATAGGCCGCTTGGTTTTTGTTATAACTACTGCAAACAATATTCAACATATTGAATGTGGTCCGAATGAGACTTTGGTCTTGGGAAGGTGAAGACTGGTGAAAAAGCCCCTTATCGTGCAAAAGTTTGGTGGAACATCTGTAGGTTCCGTAGAAAGAATTCATACAGTAGCCAAACACATCATTAAGGCGAAAAATGATGGTAATCAAGTTGTCGTAGTTGTCTCTGCGATGTCTGGTGAAACAAACAGACTAATGGATTTGGCTAAACAAGTAGACAGTGTACCTACTGCTCGAGAACTTGATGTTTTGCTCTCTGCTGGTGAACAAGTGTCCATGGCACTACTGGCAATGACTTTAAATAAATTAGGTCATTCTGCTCGTTCACTTACCGGAGCACAAGCGAACATTGTGACGGACAATCAACACAATGACGCGACGATTAAACATATTGACACTAGCGCGATAGATGAACTGTTAGCGCAAGACCAAATTGTCATAGTGGCAGGTTTTCAAGGTATCAATGAAAATGGGGATATCACCACCCTGGGAAGGGGCGGTTCTGATACCAGTGCTGTTACTCTCGCAGGTGCGTTGAGTGCAGATGAGTGCCAGATATTTACCGATGTTGATGGTATTTACACTTGCGATCCTAGAGTCGTTTCTTCGGCGAAGAAACTGGATGTCATTGATTTTCCTTCGATGGAAGAGATGGCTCGTAAAGGCGCAAAAGTGCTTCATTTACCATCGGTTCAATACGCTTGGCGTAACAGTGTACCATTGCGAGTGCTGTCGACGTTTGACACTAACAACGGCAGCTTAGTCAAAGGGGAGCAGTGTTTGGCCTCGGTATGTGGCGTCGCTATTCAACGTGATATGTGTCTGATCAAGATTGAGAAAGATGCGCTTTGCGGTTTAAAAACACAGTGCCAGATGATAGGTGTGACGATTTGGAATGTGATCGAGCATGCAGAATGGGTAGGTGTAGTGATAAAACACGATGCTTATGCAAAACTGGAACTGGTTTTCAACGACAAAATCCGTAATAGTGAATCGGTAAGCTTGTTGACCGCAGTAGGCCTTCATGTCGAAGGACTGGTTGAAAGGTCATACGCTTTGCTCTCAGAACAGGGGATCGATATTGAGCATTATGCGGTAAACCCACAATCGCTGATGCTAGTGTTGCAACCCGAATGTGTCGACAAAGCGGCGAACATACTGCATGATGCTTACATTACGTCTTCACAGGCACTCGATTGCCAACAAAAACATGCCTTTTTAGGTTAGATTCGAACCACAATAGAGTTTACGAAAATATCACTTTTGTTGGATAATAGCTTTGTAGCAAGATAAATCAGAGATTACTCAAGGAGCACAGAATGCTAATTTTAACTCGCCGCGTTGGCGAAACTCTAATGATCGGTGATGAAGTCACAGTAACTGTACTGGGTGTTAAAGGTAACCAAGTACGTATCGGCGTAAATGCACCGAAAGAAGTGTCTGTTCACCGTGAAGAAATCTACATGCGCATTCAGGCAGAAAAAGGTAATGGTAACGTTGCATCTGGCAACTACTAATTACACAAATAGGCTGACGATTTGTCAGCCTTTTTTGTAATGTGAAGGCACCTATTTACAGTAAAAAGAGCGAATTAGCACCGCTTTGATTAAATAGCCAACGGTTGGATGTTTTTTTGCTAATTTTGCCAAGAAAGTGTTTGACATATTTTTGGTAAATCGTAATATGTGCCTCCGCAAGACGGTGAGGTGGCCGAGAGGCTGAAGGCGCTCCCCTGCTAAGGGAGTATACGGTTTGTAGCCGTATCGAGGGTTCGAATCCCTCCTTCACCGCCATTCTTGCTTCTTCTTTCTAAGAAGAATTGTTCTTCGGAACAGCTTTAAAACAAACTTTCTTTAGCAAGAAAGCATAGCGCGTCCTTAGCTCAGCTGGATAGAGTACCTGGCTACGAACCAGGCGGTCGGAGGTTCGAATCCTCCAGGACGCGCCATAATTCCCTTACCAGGGAATAAAACGGTGAGGTGGCCGAGAGGCTGAAGGCGCTCCCCTGCTAAGGGAGTATACGGTTTGTAGCCGTATCGAGGGTTCGAATCCCTCCCTCACCGCCATTAATTGGCTTATGGCCAATTTTTTTGTTTTAAAGCCCTGTTGTTTCAAAGAATCAGTGTGATATACTTCACAACTCTCGTTTTTCGAGAACACTGCGCGTCCTTAGCTCAGCTGGATAGAGTACCTGGCTACGAACCAGGCGGTCGGAGGTTCGAATCCTCCAGGACG
>NZ_JBNJOJ010000013.1:0-115622 GCF_050113655.1 Vibrio sp. TRT 29B02 | reverse complement strand
TTTCTCTACAAAAAAGTGAGGAAGACATGGGATAGGGTGGTTGAAGCTTATTACAGCCAACCATGCTCTGGATTAGCCTACTCTCCTACGAATGAAGGTTTTGAGCTGTTGTCTGACGCTGAAGTGTTCCCGTTACAGTTAAATGAGTTCTTTTATCGAATCAGTCGTCTTGCGAAGCCCATTGCTAGCCAGAACGATCACCGCAACAAGAGCTTTGGTTGCAGTCACGACTCACCTTAAAAAAATACAACGCGAGTAATGCCTATGTCATTCACACACAAAAAGGCATTACTCATGGCGAATAGAACCTACCTCCCAAGCATTACCCTTGATAGAACTTTTGAAGATTACCCGCTGTATTACAGCGACAAGGGGTTATACGAGTCAGCACTGACCTCAATGGTCGATGTTTTTGAACAGGCACTCAGTCAGTTTGACATCGCTCTTGCTACACGTTTGGACTTGTTTTTGCCAGAAGACCATCAAGATACCGACCTCAGTATCCTCAACGATTACTTTAATCTGCTTAAAGAAAAGCTTGATACGGATTCTCTGTTTTATGTATGGCGTAAGCGGGAGGACAAGGTGCCATCCCACAACTATCGCGTGATGCTGTTTAGTGACTATAGCCAGCACTTTGGTCCCGCTATTTGTTGGGACAAGCGCAATGAATTGGTTGGGCACCTTAAAACGGCTTGGCAAGACGCGATAGAAAAGCACTACAGCGGCGAAGCGCGTTCATTGGTGTTTCTCAATGACCGAGGCAATTATGGGGTGGGGACTCGTTGTCGTAGTAAAGACACCAACATAAAGAACACTGTCTTCCACCGCATGAGCAGTCTTGCTGAAGCGTGGAAAGAAGAGCGTTACTGCTTTGGCTCTAGCCTAGATTAGATTAGGCCGACTGCACTTTTTTACCGTGGCGGCTTATCCATGGGTATATACAAGAGGAGACAATTCCCATGAGATTTCTACGACTTAAAGACGTGATGTCACTAACAGGGTTAGGCCGTTCAACTATCTACAAGTTCATGGCAGATGAAACCGACTTTCCTAAAAGTGTGCCACTCGGTGGACGAGCGGTAGCTTGGGTCGAAAGTGAAATCGAGGAATGGATGGAATCGCGTCTTAGTATGCGAGACAACCAAGAATCCTTTCAGTAACACAAACATCAAATCACATCATCAACAGGGCGCTGGCTAAGCAAAGTCATGCGCCCTTTTTGCAATTAGAGAGAGATAAAAAATGAGTTATTCAATTTACGTAGACGGCGCTGCACCAAACAATCAACACGGATGTACACGAGGTGGTATCGGGCTGGTGGTCATGGATGAAGACAATGAGATAGTCCATGAAGAGAGCATTACCATTGACCGAGAGACGGATTGTGCGGAGCTGGAGTTACTGGCATTTATCGAAGGGCTAGAGTATGCCGAAGATGGTGATGTTATCTATTCAGATAATGATTACTGTGTTAAAGGTTTCAACATTTGGCTTGATGACTGGAAAGATCGAGGGTGGCGTAAAGCGAATAAGAAGCCGGTTAAGCATCGGCAACTCTGGAAACAAATCGATGAACTGCGTTCTAGAAAGTATGTCGAGGTACTTAAAGTCAAAGCTCATTCTGGTGTTAGAGGTAATGAGATAGCGGATTCGTTAGCAGTTGATGCTGCTAGAAGTGATATCGATTGATGTAATAATGCGGTTTGTAGGGTTGATACCTACAAGCCGCTATTGCCTGTTATTTACGTTTTTCTAGATAACATATATCTGAAGGTGGATGCGATGTGGGAGCGAGAGCGAGTATTAGACTAACCGTTCTCTTAGCAAGTTTCTGCCCCTTTATGTTTTAACGTACATTCTCAGCGATGAATGACACCACCAAATTTTCGATACTTTTTCTCATGACAATCAACATAGGTCATTGACTGTTTAGTATGAAACTTTATTCCTCTCCTACAGTACGGTATCGTAACAAGTCTAAAGGCTGCATTCGTCATATCGCCATTTCTTAAAGTCTTTGGAGAGGGAGAGTGGAAAGTCAAAAAACACGGAAACGAAAAGCGCAGAACATGGCGTAAACGGCATCTTGCTGTAGATGTAGATACGCATGAAGTCATCAGTGCTGAAGTGAGCTTGGTTAATGTCGGTGATAGTGAAGTGCTTCCGACGCTGCTTAATCCATTACGAAGAAAAATAGGTTCAGTCTCTGGCGATGGTGCATACGATACGAAGGGTTGCCATAACGTGTTACAAAGAAAAGGCATTACTCCGTTAATACCGCCACGTAAAAATGCTAGCTTCTGGGATGATGGACACCCAAGAAACGAAGCAGTAAAAGCGTTAAAAAGTGATACGTTGGCTCAATGGAAAATTAACTCTGGTTATCACGACCGTTCTCTATCTGAAACGGCAATGTCACGATACAAAGGGCTAACGAGTGGCCAATTGAGCTTAAGGAATTATAATGCTCAAGTAGGTGAAGCGCTTGCCAATGTCAAAGCCATGAACAAAGTAATAGGACTAGGTATGCCAGTTCAAAACTAATGCTGATAGAACGTAGGCAAGATATGTCCTTCACCTGATTTGTTCAACAACGCCATGCGACATTACCAAAAGTTGCAGGCTCACTCGTATCCAGAATTACGGATAATTTTCAGATATTGAAACCTGCATCTTCAAGTTGAATAGGTATAGCCATTGAGAATTGGTCAAAATCACTATTTAATGGGAATAAATTCATATAAACTGATTACTTATTCATATCAAGGAAGAGGACTATGTCACACATACACGATACTATTGTTGCGTTACAACACAGTAGCCCGGCTCAAAAAGAGTTTTACCAAGCCGTAGAAGAAGTATTAACTTCTCTCGCTCCAGTCATAGAAAGCAATAATAAATATAAAGAACAAGCGATTATCCAAAGAATCGTAGAACCAGAACGTCAAATCATGTTTCGAGTTCCTTGGGTCGATGACGCAGGGAATGTGCAAGTAAACAAAGGCTACCGCGTCGAGTTTAACTCCGCGTTAGGTCCATACAAAGGCGGACTGAGGTTCCATCATTCAGTGAACGCGAGCATCATAAAGTTCCTCGGCTTTGAACAGATTTTTAAAAACGCGCTTACTGGCCTTCCAATTGGTGGCGGAAAAGGCGGTTCAAATTTCGATCCTAAAGGAAAATCTGACGGTGAAATCATGCGATTTTGCCAATCATTTATGAACGAGTTATACCGCCACATTGGTCCCGTTACCGATGTTCCTGCTGGCGATATCGGCGTCGGTGCGCGTGAAATTGGTTATATGTTTGGTCAATATAAACGATTGACGGGCCGCTACGAAGGAGTACTTACAGGCAAGAGCCTTCTTTGGGGGGGCTCACTTGTTAGAAAAGAAGCAACGGGATACGGAACCGTATATTTTGCGGAATGCATGCTCAATGACCGTAATGATTCACTAAAAGGCAAAACTTGCCTCGTTTCTGGCGCAGGTAACGTCGCTATCTATGCAATTGAAAAGCTATACCACATGGGAGCAACCCCAGTAACATGCAGCGATTCTAGAGGCACGATTTATCATGAACACGGTATTGATCTGCAGCTCCTCAAGCAACTAAAAGAAGTGAAAAGAGCAAGTTTAGAAGAGTATTTAGACACTTACCCTGAAGCAGAGTATACGCCGTTGGGTGACTATCCTAATGAAGGGCATGCTGTATGGCGATATCAAGCTGACGCCGCATTCCCTTGCGCGACCCAAAATGAACTGACGTCAAACGATGCTCTTGCTCTTATCGATAATGGGTGTGTTTTGATTAGTGAAGGCGCAAACATGCCAACCACTCGTGATGCGGTCAATATCATCGTGGATTCCGAAATGGCTTATGGGCCAGCGAAAGCAGCCAATGCAGGCGGCGTTGCAACCAGTCAGCTTGAAATGGCACAAAATGCCAGCATGCAAAACTGGACCTTCGAGCAAGTCGATAGCCAGTTGCAGACCATCATGAAAAACATCTTTATTAATGCAAACGAAACCAGTCGAGAGTTTGGTCAACCTGGTAATTTAGTTTTAGGCGCAAACATTGCCGGCTTTAGAAGAGTCGCTGATGCCATGATCGAGCAAGGCATCGTTTAGTTCACAATAGCCAGCAGCCGGACTGCTGGCTTAACACTATTCGGCGATACACTGCGCTTTGACAAAGAGCTTCATTTAATCTGCAATAAGCGTCGTCACTTCAGTTTTAACCGAATTGGCGATAAAACAATTCTCATGAGCCATGTGGTGCATTTTTTCTAATTGAGATCGTGTCGGTTGATTATCACCAGCAAATGTTATCTTAGAGTTTAGTAGGCTTTGTTGCGTAATTCAGACGAGAAACCAAACCTCCTAAAGTTGAGCGACTTTTATACAATATACGGAGTTTCAGGCATACCAAGCCCTGTAAGTTTGTTCAGTGCTTTGATCATGGCGTAAGTCTCGCCAACCTGAGCGTTGTAGTTTCTCAGGCTTAATTTTCCACCTAACGACTGTTTCACTCGATACATTGCTGTCTCTGATAGCGAGCGCTTATGATAGCCATACCGCTTTTTCCACTTCTTTTCGAGCCATAAAGATTCTGACAACCTACTGCTAAATTGTGAGGGTGTCCTTGCTCCCAGAAGACTGCCCCTTCTCGTGGTGGGATAAGCGGAACCGTTCGCTTGACCCGTATGGCATCATGGTAATTCCTTGTGTCATAAGCGCCATCGCCTGATATCTCAATGATTTTTCGACGTGTCTGCTTAAGCAAGTTGGGAAGCACTTCAGTATCGGTTACGTTAGATAAACTCAGCTCTGCTGCGACTATTTCGTGGGTGCTTGTATCTACTGCGATATGCAGCTTACGCCAAACCCTACGAGTACCATGCTTATTAACCTTCCATTCACCTTTGCCATAAACCTAGAGGTCAGTGGCATCAATGGCGAGGTGTTGTATCGCACCTCTGTTTTTTTGGTTTTAAATGAAACCTCAACTTCCTTGGCTCGGCGGCTTATACAGGTGTAGTGCGCAGACAAACTAGCGGGATGTTAGCAAGCTTAAATACTGAGTCTAGAAAACCTTGCAGCGCTCTCAATGGCTTAGAGAAAACGCGTTTCACCATCAGTGCAGTAGTAATGGCTAAGTCGCTGAATCGGCGAGGCCTACCACGCTTGCCTTGTTTGTTTTGCTTCCACTCGGCTATCGCTTCCTCATCAGTCCAAAAGGTCAGAGAACCACGGTTGATTAAGGCTTTATTATACTGCTTCCAGTCAGTTGTTTTGTAACGAGGTTTAGGCATGAGGCTACGACGATTAACTGATGTAGCCAGATCAGATCGTAGTTTCTTGATTTAGTATCATCGAATTACGCAAAAAGCCTATTGAAACAGCAAAAATACCCATCAAAAATGTGTGAAAAGCAATGTGCAGTGACATTGTCCGCTCTACCATTTTTATCTACTACTTTTAGAAAGTTGTAAGTGTAAATTATTGATTTGTAGGGTTTTGTTTTTATTTTTAGAATTTGTTAGAGCATGCATATAGACAAAAAGATAGTGATCAATTACTATCTTTTTGTCTGTTTGGCTAAGTTTTAGGCTATAGAAAATGAGCAATACTGATATCAACAATTAACTTATGTAGGAACATTTATGGTAAGAACGAGCAATTTAACCTCAGAAGAAAGAAAAAAGAAAACCGTTCAAGCTGTTGTAAAACTGTGTAAAGAAGAAGAACCTTCTTCATTAACAACAGCTAATATAGCTAAAGAGATGAACGTGACTCAGGGAGCTTTATTTAGGCACTTTCCATCAAAGGACTCTATTTGGGAGGCTGTGGCATTATGGGTATCAGGACATATACTTCAGCTTCTTGAGAGTGAAGTCTCTGAAGAAAAAACACCAATTGAGAATTTAAATTCGATCTATAAAGCACACGTTAAGTTTATATCTAGTCATCCGGGAATACCTCGTTTTATGTTCAGTAAACTTATTGATAGGGATAAAAATCCATCTCAAAAAATCATATCTTCTCTTATGTTTCAGTATAGAAATATACTTGCTGAACAAATTAAAAAAGGAATTGAGCGAGGTTGTATATCTTCTAAAGTCAATGTTGATGCTGCAATATCATTGTATATTGGTTCTATTCAAGGTTTGGCAGTTTCGTTATTATTAGATAATAAAGAAGTCAACATGAATTTATTGGCTGATAATATATTTGATATATTTATTGAAGGTATTGAAAGTAAGGTATGAAAGGTGATTTTTATTATTTTCCTTCGTAAGATAGATTGCTTGCCTTAATTATATGATTAATGAATTTGACTTTAATTATATTTGGATTTTATGTGGAGTTGGACTTTGTGTATAAAAATATCAAATAGTATGAATAATAAAGGGGTGGTTTTAATTATAGGGTTAGTTATTGGTATAAGTGTATTCTTATTTTTTAAAATTACTCAAAAACACCCTAAGACTGATGATACGCTGGCTTTACCAACATTAATGAATGTTATTGAAGTCAATGCTGTTGATTTTGTATTTAAGGCTGAAGGATTTGGTATTTCTCGTCCAGTTCAAACATGGAATGCGATTACGAATGTATCTGGACATATAGTTAAAGTCCATCCTAACCTCAAAAGTGGAGTTATTTTTCGGAAAGGCACAGAATTGATGGCAATAGATCCTAGTCGATATCAACTAGCTATTGAAGAAGCTAAATCAGATTTAGCTTCAGTAATAGCAGAGTTGGCACAGCTAACGATAGACAGAGAAAGCTTAGAAGCATCATTATCATTAAGTACGGAAAGACTTAATCTAATGGAAAAAGAGCTTTCTAGAGTCAATCTACTTGCCAGAAATAAGTCTATTTCTGCATCGGAAAGAGATAAGCAACTATTAAATACAATTACTGCTCGACAGGAAGTTCAGTCACTAAAAGACCAGTTATTATCGATACCTACACGATATGATATCCTTCAGGCCAAAAAACAGCAGGTACAAGTTAAACTTAAACAAGCACGAAATGATCTAGAAGATACTCTATTTATTGCACCTTATGATCTAAGAATTACAGAGGTTAACGTTGATCTGCACCAATTTGTTAATAGTGGTTCGGTTGTTTTTAGTGCTGATAATATTGATAAGGCTGAAGTGGAAGCTAACATTCCTTTTAATCTTTTTAGATATTTCATGCAAAGTCAGTTTAAAAGCAATGATGAAGAAAGTCATCTTATAAATAGGCTACAGTTTCTTAAGTTTGATGACATTAATGCAGAAGTTCGGTTAGCTCAATCTCCCAATATCATTTGGGCTGCAAAAGTTCAACAGGTTGCAAATGGACTTGATATTGCAACACGTAGTGCTCGTGTAGTTGTTGTTGTATCGGATCCTTATCATTTAGGCAATAATTCAACAAGGCCAGCATTGCAGAGCAATATGTATGTTCGAGTATTAATGTCAGTTCCAAGTCATCATCCACTTATCGTTATCCCGACTTCAGCAATTCATCAGGGTGAGGTTTATGTAGTTGATGAAAGCGATAGGCTAAAGCGTCAAAAAGTGGAAGTAAGTTTTGAACAACGCGGTTTGTCGGTTATCTCCACAGGTTTAGTGCCAGGAGACATTATTGTTACTGATGACCTATCAATGGCGCTTACTGGAATGCCAGTAAAAAAGAACCATAACATTGAACTTGAAAAATATATCCGAGAAGCAGCTTCTGGAGTGAAACTATGATTAAGTGGTTCGCTGCTCATCCAACGGCTTCAAATTTACTGCTAATAATTATAATTGCGGCTGGTTTGTTTTCTATGCCGTCTTTAAAAAGAGAAACGTTTCCAGATTATCGCCCGATAGAAGTTGGTATTGAGGTAGTTTATCGTGGTGCAAGTGCATCAGATGTTGAAGGAGAAATCTGTGCGCGAATTTATGACTCTTTGAAACGCATCGATTATTTGGATGAGGTAGTCTGTACAGCACAGGACAATGCGGCTAACGCTACGGCAACAATGAAACCAAAAGGCAATGTTGTTCGTTTTATTAGTGAAATAGAAACAGAAGTTAATGCAATTACAAGTATGCCTAAAGGAGCTGAACGGCCTATTATTCGGCAACTTAACCGAAGCGATCTTGTTGCCGCAGTCGGAATTACCGGAGATCTACCTATTTCACAACTGGAAGATTATGCACTTTCGTTGGAAAGGAAAATTATGTCACTGCCGGGAGTGTCTAATGTCACCATTCGAGGGATGTCTCAACGACAATGGCTAGTTGAAGTACCTCGTGACGTATTGGCTCAATACGATCTTTCTATAAATAAACTTTCCGAAATATTATCAAAACAGAGTGTCGATATACCGATGGGCACTTTGGAAACTTATGATCGTGATATTCAATTACGCTTTACTGAAAAGAGAAATTCGCTAAAAGCGCTTTCAGATATAGTAGTTGTTTCTTCTGCTGAAGGCGGGGGAGAAGTCACGCTTGGCAATATCGCAACATTAACTGAAATTGGAGAAAAACCGGAAGATAAAATCCTTATCAACGGGCAACGAGGGCTTGTATTAGAATTGAGTAAGTCTTTGCGTGATGATGCTCTGGATATAATGGATTCTCTTACGGAATTGACAGAGAATGAACGTCAAAAACATAGCAACCTAAACTACTTTATCACTCAAGATATGACTAGTATCGTGAAAGATCGACTAACCATGTTGATTGAAAATGGTGTCATTGGACTTATATTGGTAATTCTTGTGATGAGTTTATTTTTTCGACCCCAGTTGGCTTTTTGGGCTGTGCTGGGGCTTCCCATTGCATTTATGGGTGCCTTCTGGGTGATGAGTTTAACTGGATTATCTATTAACATGATAACCCTCGTCGCTTTATTGATGTCTATCGGTATCGTGATGGATGATGCCATAGTAATTTCCGACAATATTGTTGCTAACACAGATAAAGACCTGACCCCAGTACAGGTTGTAACAAAAGGTACAATACAGGTTGTGCCGGGAGTGATGTCTTCCTTTCTTACCACAGTTTCGGTTTTTTTGCCCTTGTCATTTCTCTCTGGAGAACTGGGGGCAGTACTTGAAGTGCTACCAGTGGTATTGATAGCAGCATTAACTGCCAGTCTAATAGAAGCATTCTTTATATTGCCTCATCACCTTAAAGGAAGTATCAAAAAAACCGCTGAACATGACTCGTCGAAAATTCGACGGTACATAGACGAAAAGTTTGAAGTATTTAAAGAACATGTCGGAGTGCTGACTGATAAGGCCATTAAGTATAGGTACCATGTTGTAGCTGTAATAACGGTGGTTATGCTTAGCTCTATAGGTTATATAGCTGGGGGGCATATAAGCACAGAATCAATGCCAGACATGGATGGTGATACACTGGAAGCTCGAATATTATTACCACAGGGAACTCCTTTAGTTAGTACGGAGCAGGTAGCTCGTGCAATAGAATCCGCTATATGGACTATACACAACCAACATAAATCTGAAACTGGTGAAGAGTTAGTAAAACTTACACAGGTGCGATTTAATTATAATCCTAGTGCTGGAGAGGTTGGGGCTCATCTTGCTACTGTCATGGTCGATTTGTTAACTGCAGAAAAGCGTTCCATCACCTTGAATGAGCTAACGGAACGTTGGTATTCAAATATTGGAAATATTCCAGGTCTACTAAGTCTAATCATCAAAGAACCCGGTTTTGGGCCTGCGGGCATTCCAATCGAGATACGTCTTCAAGGAGATGACTTGAATGAACTTAAACTTGGTGCAGAAGAATTGTCTAATCACCTGAAAACTTATGAAGCCATCTATAACGTAAGTGATAACCTAAGACCGGGTAAACCTCAGAGAAGGTTTGAAGTTCTTGAAGGAGCTTATAGCTTTGGTTTGACTACCGATAGTATAGCGAGCCAACTTCGATCTGCTTTTCTGGGCGATATCGCAGATACCCAAAGAGTGGGATTACAAGATGTCGATATCTTAGTGCGCCAGTCTGGTAGTGATCGCTCTAGCTTAGACGATATTACTGAGCAAACCATCCTGTTGGATGATGGGCGTAAGATTCCACTCGATGTTTTGGTTAAAGTTACGGACGAACAAAGTTGGGGAACAATAACCAGAATTGATGATAAAAGAACAGTAACAGTTCAGGCTCAAGTTAAGTCAGATCTTGCCAGTGCGAAGGATATTATCAGTGAGATAGATCAGAACTGGTTAAGTTATTTCCTGAAGAAATACCCAACTATTGCAGTCTCTTATGAAGGAGAGGTTGCGAGTTCAAATGAAACGGGAGGATCTATTGCCAAAGGCCTACTTATCGGTCTCATCGGTATTTTTGTTATTTTGTCATTTCAATTCAGAAGTTACTCTGAATCTATGATCATTATGCTTTCTATACCGCTTGCGTTCATTGGCGCTATGTGGGGACATGTTGCTATGGGATGGTATATCTCTAGTCCGTCTTTAATTGGTGCCGCTTCATTAGCTGGAATTGTAGTAAACAACGCTATTCTCTTGGTTCAGTTTATCAATGAGCACCGATTTTCTGGGCTACCCACTGCTGTGGCCGCTGGACAGGCAAGCCGTGATAGACTTCGAGCCATATTGATTTCATCCACCACAACTATTGCTGGGTTGTTACCATTATTAACTGAAACTAGTACTCAATCAGCATCACTTAAACCATTAACCATTTCTGTTGTATTCGGTTTATTGTCATCGACAGTATTAGTATTATTCATCATTCCAGCCCTGTATGTTGTTTTTGATGACTTTGGATGGACCCGAGAGGATGATAGATAACACTTAACATTATTGTTGTGACCAAAATATTTATTTAGCATTCGCAATGTCAGAGATTTTTACATTTCATAGAGCTAGAAAAATAAATGCCTAGTAATTGAACATGAAGAAGTAATATCAATTTACAATTATAAACTGATAGGTTAAAAATAAATTTAAGGAATTATGGCTATCAAAGTTGATCTAGATAAAATTGTAACGATATTGAAAACGGTGATAAATAAAAAAACTGGATGTTAAATGTTGTTGATGTGCGTTTGATTGGATTTTGGTGCTTAAGTAGATGGCACTAAGTCAAAATGCTGCCAACTGATGAGTTAAATGTACTTAATGTCTAGGTCTCTTGCCTAGATTCTTATATTGTGTCTACATTGCAACTTTATTAGAAACAGAGATGTACCGAGTGAAGTTATTATTAGCTTGACGACTCATCAAGAAGAATCACAATGCTCAAGTTTTTTTGGGGGAGGGGGATATCACAATTTCATAAAAAAGCCATAAGGCGCGATATCCCTGAAAGAATAGCCATTATTCGACATACGCCTAATTAGGCTAGCAGTGTATTTGACTTGTTCAACAAAAATGAGGAGCAATCATGCTCCTCATTGTGCTTTTTACCCTTAAACCACCTTCTACGAAGGGGGGGGATTGTCCTTTTGGGCTCTGCCCGAAAGGCATTAAGGTTAAAGGACAGAGTATACAAATAACGCTTAAAAGTTATTATTCGGCAAAAATACGGAGTGTAATGGATGTTCTCTGTCGTAGAAGTTAAATACTAAACGCACTCCGACGCAAGGAATACCACTTAATTTTTACTATTAACCTTGCTGTGCTGGCATTACTTTTCTTTGATGGCTTCACAGCCTTCAGGAACGATGATGGTTGATGCATCCTTACCTGCCTGTTGCGCCGCCTTTACATCCATTTTGTATTGAGTACATTTGCCCACACTGACGTTAACTGCACCCGAATCCGCAGATGGGTTACCGCCCAGTGTTCCACCAGCAAAGGCGGAAGAGGCAGAGAAAGCTAATGCTGCTGTGATGAGTAGAGTTGACTTGTTCATAGTTGATCCTTACGAGTTGGTTGAGTGTGTTATTTGGGAATTGAAAGTTAGAAGGTGTAAACAAAGGTCCCAGCGCTGGAGGTGACTTCGATTTCTTTCACGTTGTCCACGGTGCAGTTGTTGCTGTATCCGGTGTAGGTCTGGCCGAACTTCAATGAAACGCTTCTTGATAGCTCGGAGGTTGTACCTGCGGGTAATCGGCAGTTGCCACGGTTAATCACTACATCGCTGATTACGGTGTTGTCGGTGATGGCTTGCAGGTCAAAGACCAATGTTCCCCAGTGAGGGTTAGTTGATATCGACACTTCAATATCTGCCGTTGCTGCTTGAGTCTCTTCTTGATCGCCACAAGCAGTGAGTCCGATAAACAGCACGCTCATAGCGGCGTATCGGATTAGGGTGTTGATTAATGTCATAACGGTGCTCTCCTTATCGGTGAGTGCAATTCAGGATGCACTGATTCCATCGTGTTCACGCATGAGCCGCTCAAGATTGAAATCAGTCGGATAGGTAAAAGAAAACGTCGATACACTGGCCTCATCAATCAAAGGCAAGGCTAGGGTGCGTATCGTGTGTTGACCGGATAAACGAAAGAGCAGCAAGAGCGCGTCACACTGAACCGAGAGTCCCAGTGGCTCAATGAGCGCCTTCTCTTGCTGCAATACTTGGCTAGATATCTTGAGCATACGGTTGTGCAGTAATGCCGTATGTACCGCATTCAACACTTGCCGTTGCTCGTCACTCCACTCGCGAATCGTGGGCAATACCACATGTACTTTTGCCAACCATGCTTGCTCTTTTGAATGTGCTGAACCCTTGTGTGATAAGGGTTTGTCTCTCTCCGAGGAGGACCCTTGTCCATAATTCAGTGCATCAGGAACAAGCGGTAGTAAGTACTTGTTGGTCAGTTGCCAATAGAGCATTTCCTGCTTGTTGAGCTTCAGTAATTGCTCTGAGGTTTTGCGATAAACATGGGGCATGCTCATCGAATCACACTCCACGTTAAACACCTCCACAATAACTTCATCGAGGTAGCGTTTAATGCTGCGCGTGGTGCGGTGGATATCGAGTAGGGCTAACTGCTGCTGCAACTCCCTAACGGTGATCCATCGATGTTGAGGAATAAGCATCAGCGTGTGCAGCAAAGCGGATAACCCTTCAATGCTGGTTTTATTGCTCATGACTACGCTCTCAATACATCAAAGCTCCACACCGGAGTCGGACATTTAATGTCGGGAGAATAGAGGTGGGTCAGACACATAATGTCCAACGGTGTAAACAGCATCAATCGGCATCACCAAAGCGTGAGCCGATTAACATTAACGAGGCCTATGCTTATCACTGAGCTCGGCAATGGCTGCCAATAACCCAATCAACAGCACCACCAGAAATCCTAAAGTGGATAGGACTCCAATGGCACCGAAGAACGGGGAAAGTGAAAACAGCGTGATGAGGGCGGTGACAAGTTTGATGGTTTGTAGAAGAAGGGAAGTCATGAGTTATTGCGGGGTGACGGCTATCTCGTTGTAAGCGTCCATATCGACATAGGCAAGAAAGTTATTCTCCCATAGCCGATACAGCTCTTTGGCATCACGGCTACCTTGCATTGGTAGCCAGCCACGATAAGCAACAAAGAACTGCCCAACCCGAAAATCAAAATCCAAGTTGCGTTCTAGCTCTGGATAGTAGTTCCCCATGTAAGCAAAGTCGGTGATGTACTCAATGCTCCATTCTCCTGTTGAGGTTTGGCAAATCGCCATCTCAACCGGATGGAAACCGCCTTCATCCGCGCTGTAACTTTTATCACGAAAGTTAAACACCAGATAACGGCTGGTGGTCAGTGCTTCATTACTCAGCAAATGAGCGGTGAGTTGCTCACTTAGCAGCTTATGCAGTTTCTTCGATACAGGTAGTGATGATGCTGTGAAGATTAATTTGGACATAGTGAGTCCTCCTTGTTTCAGGATTCAAATAAGAAATGAGAGATTAGGATTTAGTGAAACGTACCGACCATCGTCAGTTGCACGTCATCAAAGACGTTTCTGGAAAGGTGACGAGCAAAGGCTTTCATCCATACCGAGAGTAGCTCTTGTACCTCCGGATGGGATAAATCTGTGCTCCCCACATCGGGTTGATAGCACCAGCGATTAGCAAGGTGAAAGTACAACTCAGGCTCAACGGTTGTGCTGGTGTCATCGGGATAAGAGAAGCTAGCAAAGAACACCACCAGCCAAGAGCTTGAGGCTGACTCACGTTTAAACTGTACCTCTATCGGGTGCAAACCTTGTCGATGTCGGTAGTAACTCATTTGGCGACAGTTCAGCACGAGTCGTTCAGCGTTCTCTGGGAGAGTGTACCGATTAAGCAGTGCTTCTAGTGACGCATGTAACGCATCATCAATAGAAAGCTCACCGTAATGTCGCTCAATCATAACCACCCCCTTTCAGCAAATGAGGTGCAGGCATCGCCTGTCACGATATGGTCGAGAACGCGAACATCCACCAGCGCTAAAGCATCTTTGAGTCTTTCGGTTATGCGCCTATCGGCTTGAGACGGCGTAGAATCACCGGATGGGTGGTTATGGGCAAATATCACCGCTGCGGCATTCACTTCTAACACCGCTTTCACCACTTCACGTGGATAGACGCTGGCCGCATCCACCGTTCCTTGAAACAGCTCTTTAAACTCAATCAGTCGGTTTTGGTTATCCAGTAGCAATAAGGCAAACACTTCACGTTCATAGCTGCCTAGCTTACAGCGCACATACTCTTTGGTGGCATCAGGATTGATTAGGGCATCGCCACGTACGTAGCGTGTAGCAAGTATCTCCGCCGCATGCTCCAGGATTTCATTTTCCTGATAGCGTTGCTGCTTTTGGTACTCGGAAGTTTTGGGATTCATTTCAGGCTCCTGTCGGAATCAATGGTGAGTATTCACATTGATGACATATGCCTGAAGATTTTTTGATTTAATTGTAAATCGATTTTAGAGGTGCATGTTTTTATGTGACATGATTCTTGCGTTTCTATTGCGATGGGCTGATCTTGGTTGGTGTATCATAAATTGATAAAATGGTTGCTATTTTATACGCTTCGGTTCATTTTTTTATGCTTTTTTGTGTGTTTATTGACTTTTTGTCTCTTGTGGGTGGTGGGTATGTAAATTATAATCAAACCCATATAGTGATCATTTATACAGGTATTTAAAGTGGATAACTTTCATATAGTTTCAGCACTCTGTCGGCAGGTTGTGAAAGATGGGGTATCTGACGAAGCTTTGAAGCAAATAGAAAGGTTACATACGACATTGAAGGAGAATGGTTCTGAAGATGAAGCAACTGTTCTGAAACGGCTTATTACAAAAGCTAGTACCAAAAATATGATTTCCCCTTCGCAAGTAAGTTTGTCGAAGGTGTCTCATTTGAAAGGTCAGCCATTGACTCCTAACAGCAAGGTCCCTGTAGATAAAGAGAGTGGTTCACCACTAGCAAAAGTCATTTTTCCTAATGAGCTTGTTGATAACCAAATGCCTGTACTTTCTGAAAGTTTATCTGCTGCGGTTGGGCAGTTAATAAAGGAATGGTCAAACGTAGAGAAGTTAAATAAGTTTGGAGTTAGCCCATCTCTAAGCTGTTTGCTGTTTGGTTTACCCGGTACCGGTAAAACTCAGTTAGCTTTGTACATTGCAAAGCTGTTATCAATGCCCGTTGTTTTAGCGAAACTTGACGGTTTAGTATCCTCATTGCTTGGAACCAGTGCAAGGAATATAACCAATTTATTCAACTTTGCATCTCAGCATAAATGTATTTTGTTACTAGATGAATTTGATGCTGTAGCTAAAGCTAGGGATGATAATCAAGAAGTTGGAGAGATTAAAAGAATTGTTAATACTCTTCTTCAATGTATTGATGAGCGTTCAAAGGTCGGGATGTCTATCGCTATTACTAACCACGAAGTTCTGCTTGATCCTGCTGTATGGAGACGTTTTGACATTAGGGTATATGTACCAAAGCCAGATTTGAGAGCTAGAGAGAGCATCATTTGCAGATATCTTCCTCCGGTAGAGTTATCGGATGATAAGATTAAGTTTTTGTCTGTTGTCACAGAAGATTTCTGTGGTTCAGACATTGAGTTGCTAGTAAATAATTTTAAGCGACATGTTGCACTCTCTGAGAGTGATCATAGATTTTTCGATATTGTTAAAGCACTATTACTAATCAACGCAAGTACTTCTTCTGAGTTAGTTGATACAATAAAAGCTGGTGACGAAGCTAAGGTTATGTATCTTCTAAATAAAAAAATCGGTATGAGTCAGAGAGAGATTGGTAAAATCTTTGAGTACAGTCACTCGAAAGTCTCTCGTATCATAAACGAGGTATCGAACTAAGTTCCTCAAAGGATGGCTATGAAAAACAATCCACTACAAATTGTCTTAAATCCCAATGAGTATATACATAAGCCTGATCCTAATGTTGGAGGATCGCAAGAGGACTTTTTTGGTGGGAGAGATGAGGATTTTGTCGAACACAAAAATAGCCTATTGAGGCAAGTTCGAAATGTAAAAGAGTCTTTACGTTCTAGTCGAAGGGATGTTGCGGTAGTTAAAGTGGATCTGAATCCTTCTGCGCTCGCAAAATCACACCGTCCCATGAAGAGCTTACTTCCTAATACTAAGTCTCCTCATATCGGTGGATTGAAAATTGGTTCTTTGTTATTTCAAGTATCTGATAGCTCTTTAAATTGGTTAGAACAGAAGATCTACTCGACAGAAGAAGAAAGTAATCTTGTATACGATAAAAATAAGAAAAAAATGGTATACAAACCTAGCATTGCTCGTAGTGAAACCGGGGCAATTGAAAAAATAACTCTGTATTCAAAAGACGAAAAGGTGAGTTTTTCTGCTGTTGAAGCAACGCAGTGGATAAGCGATAAAGCTGTATGTAGTGGCTACTTTGTCGAACTAATGGAGTTTGAAGACACCAAATCATCTTCTTCAACCGATACTTTATCTAATAAGCTCAAACATGAGTTGAGAGAGCAGCTTTTACGTTTAGGGGCTGGAGTTGTACTTTCCCCGGCAAATGCTGATAGCCTCAGTAGTAATGTATTTTATTTGAGACTTTACAGTGGTGGTCATAGAGATAGTTCTATTGATTTTCAAAATGCTATATTTGATAGTTATAAGCATAGGAATTATGTGGACTATGATGTCGTTAGACATGAGCTTTTACTAAGCATTTTAGCGGAAAGCGCTATTGTCAAAAAAGTTTGGCTACCTCCTAAAATCTCTCGTTCTGAAACATTATCGAAGGAGTTTTTTCAGGAGTTAACTCTTCCTAAAAAAGTTGGGCTAGACTATCCCAAAGTAGGACTGATAGATTCAGGGACAGGCAATTCATCAATTGCACAGTGGAAAATTGGTGAGTCTAAAGGGTTTGGAGAAATGGACTGTGATCCAGATCATGGTTCTCAAGTCGCTAGTTTGTTAGTTGGTGCTAAAGCATTAAATCCGCATATAGATCATTTAGAAGACGATGGCTGCTTGATTTATGATATTTGGACACCTATACATAGTGAAAAAAATTCATTTTTTGAATATTTTGATGGTTATGGTGAATTCTTTGATTGGCTCGATATTGAAGTGAGAGAAGCGAAGAGAAACGGCATTCGTATATTTAACTTCAGTATAAATTTGAGAGAGCTTGTTCGTGATGACAACTATAGCTACGCAGCTGCGCAAATAGATAGAATTTCACAAAAACATGATGTGATTTTTGTTATATCAGCAGGGAATTTAGAGCCTATAGATTTTCGTGCTAAGTGGCCGTCTCAGCTCGCTATTGCATCTGATATTGACAGGTTGCAACAGCCAGCTGAAGCTATTTCTGCTATAACTGTCGGAGCGCTAAATCCTCCGGGTTCTAAAGAACATATTCATTGTACACCAACAGTTTATTCTAGGCGTGGACCGGGTGTTGCAATGGGAGTTAAACCTGATGTAGTACACTATGGTGGCTTTTATCAAAACTTATCCATACCTGGCTTGATGTCTTTAAACTCAGATGGACAAATAGTAAGTGAGGGTGGGACTAGTTTTTCTGCTCCGTTAGTTGCAAAAACTTTGGCTACAATTGAAAACCGATTGAATAAAGCTGTTTCTAGAAATGCACTTATAGCGCTTCTTATTCACCATTCGAATAATCCTGATGTGACGAACAACAAGTCTATTGAATCTTCTATTAGACGACGTTTTGTGGGTTTTGGGTTACCTTGTAAAGCACAAGATATGCTTGTGACAGATGATTATGCTATCACCATTATGTTTGAAGGTAATATTAAAAAAGGTGAAGTTGCAGAATTTAAATTTCAATGGCCAGAAAGTCTTACAACTGATGATGGAAAATGTAAAGGTGGAGCCACTCTAACATTAGTATATGACCCTATAATCAAAGCAAAATTTGGAGCGGAATACTGTAGAGTCAATGTAGACGCAGCATTACAACAAGAGAAACTAGAGAACAATAAATGGGTCTATAGGAAGAATTGTGATTCAATTTGGAAAACGAAAGTTGGCAATGATTCATATTATGAAAAAAGCCAAATTGAACATGGACTTAAATGGTGGCCTGTAAAGAAATATAGAAAAGAAATGCCGCAAGGTGTTGGAAAGTCGAGTAACTGGAGATTGCAGGTCACTTCTACTGAAAGAGAATCAGGAGACTTTCCAGCTGGCGGTATTAATTTCTGTGCAATAATAACAATTGAAGATATCAATAAAGAATCCAGCAAAGTTTTTGATGAGTTAAATCAAACTCTTAGAGCTACAGGGGTTGATATTAGATCTATTAATGTGAGTACAAACATAGAGGTTAAAAGTTAATGCCACAAAGAGATCTTTTTATAATTAAAGACTATTTTGAAAAATTAAAGAACTCTCATCCTGAAACCACATCAGATGTTGATACAATCATCAAATCCATTGATAGGATAAGTTCTAGCTGTCACTCTATAAAACCATCCATAACATTACCTAGAGAAAATGTTATGGATTGCAATATATGTGGTAAAACGGTAATAGCACATGACTGAATGTTATTTTAAGATCTCAAAGTATCCTAAAAATAGTGACTCACCCAAAGACATTGGTTTTACACCGGTAAATGAAAGTCCAATACCAAAAGAATATTTGAAGTTTAAATCTGATGTTGAAAGTTTAATTACTACAATAAATAATATTTTCGAGAATGATGAAAGTAATAGGCTGAACTATTATGAACAGGTATTTTATACTACATCACTTTGTTTTTCTGGGGAAAAGCATGATTTTCCAGTTGCAGTTCAAAGTATCGTTGATATAAAGTCTGATATATTCAAGCATCATTGGTCAAGAATCAGAAATAAGACACTTGTTATTTATGGAAAATCAGTAACTAAGATTTCTTGTGCGTTTTTAATCCTCTATATATTAACGATTTTTCTTAAAAGTGATTGGGGTTTCTATTTTATTGCCTTGATAGGTACTAGTCTTGGTTCTTGGCTATCTTTTGCAATAAGAAGTAATGGTTTACCTTTCGAAGATATTACTCAATGTATTTTTGAAGTTAGAGAACCATATATTAGATGTATTTTTACCTGTGTGCTAAGTTTCGTTTTTATAATGCTTCTACAAGTAGGTTTTATTGATTTCAATATAGGAGGGATATCATCAAAAAGTATGGACAAAAATCTGGAGGTAGCACTAACACTAGGCCTTCTTTTCGGGTTTTCTGAAAAGACTTTAATTACGACATTGGGAAATAAATCCACTGGAATGTTTAAGTAGATATACTTTTCTAGTTATAATCGAGATTTGTAACATTAAGTGCCCAAAGGTGTTTAATTTTTTCTGTAAAAATGTCTTTGATATAATTAGTGAAATGTTATCTCTTGATTATCAAAAATTAAATTTTCAATCATTTTAATTATGGTTGTAGACCTATATTGTAGAGGGTGATTATATTACGCTCCTTAATCTTTAAGCTATCACAATATAGTATTTTACTAGATCTGTGACTTTTTCCAGAGCTTCCTTGCGCTCTTCCAAGTAGTCATACCGATCATAGATACCCTCGACTCCTTTCAGCTTATGATTTAAACAGCGCTCTGCGATATGGCTAGGAACTTTTACCGAAGCGAGTAGGCTACGGCATGTGCGGCGTAGATCATGAACCGCAAAGTGTTTGATATCGCCCATTTTATTTGGTGGTTGTACCTTACGGCCGGGCTCTCGACCAAATAGCTTTGAAATAGCTCTGTTCAATGTGTCTTTGCCCATGTGCGGTACTTTGCTTTCTCTTCTGTTAGGGAAGACGTATTCTGAACCACAAGCTCGCATATACAGTTCTTTAAACCACTGTATGCACAGCTCCGGAAGCGGAATAGTGAAACCTGTCCCAGATTTGCTTCGCTCCGCTGGTAGGTGCCATAAAGCATTATCTAGATCGAACTCAGCCCACTTTGCTTCTGTTAGCTCTGATTTACGAACGCCAAGACAAAGAAGCAGTGCACAAGCTAGGTAGTTGTCTCGATTGAAACTATAAATGTTTTGGTTGAAGACGGAAAAAACATGTTTAATCTCTTCCAGTTCTAAGACCCGATCTCGGCTCTCTTCAATACCACCAGCATCATAGTTAGAAAATGCTAGTGCAGGGTTAGACTCAATAACACCAATCTTCATACCGTGTTTAAAAAGCTGCTTGCAGTACATTAGCGTGTCGTTAGCTGTGGTTGGACGGCCACTGTCAGCGACTATTTGGATGATGTTGCGGATATCTAAAGGAGTGACACGTTTCAACGTGTATTGACCAATTTGTGGAGAGATCTCTTTCTGATAGATACGCTTAGGTATATTGGGATGCTTGAGCCTTTTGGACAAATCCTTGTACCAGTCTTCGAAGAGATCATCGATTATTTGTATATCGGCTTGCTTACTCCGTTTTCTTTCTGCAATTGGGTTAATCCCTTCGCTGATTTGCTTTCGAAGCTCAGATGCTTTCAACCTTGCATCTGCAAGAGAAAGTTCATCGACCTTGCCAATAGTCACCTCCTTTCTTTTCTTAAAAAGGGTGTACCTTAGCATCCAGTATGGTCGACCTATTCTAGGAATCATTAGATAGAAACCATCACCATCGGCATGACGACCCGTTTTTTGGTCTTTTACTATCGCCTTAACTTGGTTGACGGTGAGATTCCCCATCTCTATCTCCTTGAATTTATCGCTCTAATCGAAGTTATCATGACATCACCCTCCAGAAGTGGGGAGTATGTTGTGATATTTATACTACGGTGGGGAGTGAATAGCAAAGTGCTACCCAAGATACTCCCCGTTTGTTCATGGCTGTTGATGAATTTTATGGAAGTATATGGATGGTGAAAATAAAAAAGCCCTTATAAATAAGGGCGTTGTGGAAGTGTATGGAGTAGAGGGGAATCTATTCTATATTTTGGATCTGCTCGCGCATCTGCTCGATAAGCACTTTAAGTTCTACGCCTGATGCGGTGATATCGGTGCTGATAGATTTAGAAGCTAATGTGTTCGACTCACGGTTAAACTCTTGCATCATAAAGTCTAAACGACGGCCACAAGCGCCGCCTTTTTTGAGGATATTAGTCGCTTCTTTGACGTGTGAATCGAGACGGTCAAGTTCTTCTGCTACGTCAGATTTTTGCGCCAGTAAGATCAGCTCTTGCTCTACGCGTGATGAATCTAGCTCAATTTTTGCTTCTTCAAACTTAGAGAATAGACGTTCGCGTTGCCATTCTAAAATTTCAGGCATGCGAGCGCGTACTTTGACCACTTCTTCTGTGATAGCATCTAAGCGCTGAACAATTAGGTCTTTCATGTTTTCGCCTTCGCGACCACGAGCCTCGATAAACTCGTCTACAGCCCGATCAAATCCAGCGAGTAGGTCTTTGTTTACCGCGTCCATATCTTGTTCAGATGTTTCCATCACACCTGGCCAGTTCATAATCTGGAAAGGGTTAAGGCGGCTCTCTTCACCGGTCATTTTCATCACTTGGTTAGCGGCGTCGATTACTTGCTTTGCCAAGCTTTCATTGATGCTCAGTTCGCCTTTTGCTGAAGGGTTTGCTTCAAAGCGTAAAGCACACTCTACTTTGCCGCGCGCCAAGCGCTTACGGAAGCGTTCACGCAGTACTGGTTCTAAGCCACGGAACTGTTCTGGCAGGCGGAAGTAGGTTTCCAAGTAGCGTTGGTTAACACTGCGGATTTCCCATACGGCTGTACCCCAATCGCCTTTCACTTCTTGGCGTGCGTAGGCTGTCATACTATAGATCATCGAATTTTCCTGTTTAATCATCTTTGAAAATAACGCGAGGCAATAGTAGCACAAATCCTAGCTGAGATAGGCGAATAGCTTACTGGTTGAGCTTCTCGTTACTCGAAACTATGAGCTTGCGACTAACTATGCTATCATCCTGCCCCAACCTAAAACGTCTCCCCCTTCATATAAGGTAGATGCCCATGCGTCCAAACGATCGCAAGGCGGATCAAGTTCGCCCAATCAAAATTACTCGTAACTACACAGCTTATGCAGAAGGTTCTGTATTGGTTGAATTCGGCAATACAAAAGTACTTTGTAATGCGACCGTTGAAGAGAACGTTCCACGCTGGCTAAAAGGTCAGGGTAAAGGCTGGGTAACGGCTGAATACGGCATGTTGCCACGCTCAACACACTCACGCATGCGTCGTGAAGCCACAAGTGGCAAGCAAGGTGGTCGTACGATGGAAATCCAACGTCTGATTGCACGTAGCTTGCGTGCCGTTGTTGATCTAGAGGCGATGGGTGAAATCATGGTAACGGTTGACTGTGACGTTATTCAGGCTGATGGCGGTACCCGTACTGCGTCTATCTCTGGTGCGAGCGTAGCGATGGCGGATGCATTCCAACACTTAGTTGAGAAGGGCAAGCTAAAAGCGAATCCAATGAAAGGCCACGTAGCGGCGGTTTCTGTTGGCATCTTAGGTGAGGATATCCTTTGTGACCTAGAGTACACAGAAGATTCAGCAGCAGACACAGATATGAATGTAGTGATGACCGAAGATGGTCGTATGATCGAAGTTCAAGGCACCGCAGAGGGTGAACCGTTCACTCATGCAGAGCTGATGAAATTGCTCGAGTCGGCAACCAAAGGTATTACCGAGATCGTAGCGGCGCAGAAGGCGGCGTTAGAAAATTGATTTAGATAGCTCCCATCACGGGGGCTATTTTTTTATCAAGATTTAGTTAAGGCTAAGTTTTGACCTGTTTATAAACCGTCTAGAAAACTAGACCTTTTATTTAGAGAGAAAGCAATGAAAGCATACCAGCGTGAATTTATTGAGTTTGCATTAGAAAAGGAAGTACTGAAGTTTGGTGAGTTTACTCTGAAGTCCGGTCGTAAGAGCCCTTACTTCTTTAACGCTGGTCTTTTCAATACTGGTCGTGACTTAGCGCGTCTGGGTCGTTTCTACGCAGCAGCGCTAGCGGATTCTGGCATTGAGTTCGATGTACTATTTGGCCCAGCGTATAAAGGTATTCCAATTGCGACAACGACAGCAGTCGCGCTAGCGGATCACCACGATCTAGATACGCCTTACTGCTTCAACCGTAAAGAAGCAAAAGATCACGGTGAAGGTGGCAATCTAGTGGGTAGTGCACTAGAAGGCCGTATCATGTTAGTTGACGATGTCATTACCGCTGGTACTGCAATTCGTGAGTCAATGGAAATCATTCAGGCAAATGGTGCAGACCTTGCGGGTGTTCTTGTGGCTATTGACCGTCAAGAAAAAGGTAAGGGTGAGCTTTCTGCGATTCAGGAAGTGGAGCGTGACTTTGGTTGTGCAATTATCTCTATCGTTAGTCTAACGGACTTAGTGACATTTCTAGAAGAGAAAGGTACCGATGCAGAGCACCTTGAAGCAGTGAAAGCGTACCGAGCTGAGTACGGGATTTAGAGACTGAGTCTCGAGAACGCTGCGCTCCGAGATCGGGCTACGCCCTGCGAGATTCTAGAACTGACTTCGTCCACCGAGAGGTTTGAGCTGGTAGAACGGTGAAAGAAACTTTAGTGCAAAGGTGTTGACAGGACTTGTTCCCTCGAAGAGATAATAATCCAGCTCTCACCTCCATAGCGTAGCTAAACAAAAAGGGTTGACGTTTGTGCGTCAACCCTTAAATATTTTAACTCGCAACTCGCAACTCGCAACTCGCAACTCGCAACTCGCAACTCGCAACTCGCAACTCGCAACTCGCAACCGCCTTTACGAATTATCGTAAATACCCACACCATCTCGGCGTGTTTTCAGTAACGATAAGTTCCACATATATTGCTCAGGACGAGGGCGAACCAGATCTTCAATCGCTTGATTCATAGCGCGCGCATCCTTTTCTTCATCACCAGTCGGGAAGTTTTCGAGAGCGGGTAGGATATGGACTTCGTATTTACCTGTTTTATCGTTGTAAGCAGGCAGAATAGGAACGACTTTGGCTTTTGACAGGCGAGCCATTTTGCCAAATCCCTTAAGTGTTGCTTTTTCAGTACCAAAGAAGGGGACAAATACTGAGTTGGCGGGACCAAAATCTTCATCGGGTAGCCAGTAACCCAAATATCCATCCTTTATTGAACGAACAAATGGTTTAACCCCAGCTTCACGGGCAAAAATTCGACCACCATACTGCATGCGCTGTACCTGCATTAGCCAATCGCCAATTGGGTTACGCTGCGGCTTCATAATCGTTGTCACTTTGTAGCCTTTTGCAGCAAGCATCACCGCAGGGTAGTCAACAGCCCAGGCATGTGGTGCAAGGATAATGACATTCTCACCGGCGTCCAGCAGAGGTAGGATATTCTCTTCACCTATCATCAAACCGCGGTCTTGGTTATGTTTGGTTGAACGAACCAAAAACTCTGAGTAGCCCAATAGATACTGAGCGGCTTTTACAAACGTCTCTTCAAGGATCGCTTGGCGCTCTTGCGCTGATTTTTCTGGGAAGCAATACTCGAGGTTAACTCGAGTACGTCGAACCACTCGGCCATTTTTTCGTACAGCAAATACAGACAGTTTACGTGCTAGGCTGTCTCGCCAGCGATATGGCATAAAAGCAAACAGGGCGGCGAAGAAGATACCCAGCCAAGTCCCCCAATGTTTTGGGTGGAGAAAAGACCACTCAAAAGTCGGGTTATGTAGATGTTTATCAATGCTGTTTTTTTCGTTGGTGCTCATTCAGCGACGCCTTTATTATTTATAACGTGAGTTAGTCAGGGCATGATCTGGCAGCGATTTATAGCGCTTGTGTAACCACATCCACTGTTCTGGTGCGCGCATAATAATCTCTTCAACAAATTTATTCATGTAGGCTGCGGCGGCAACTTCATTTTTTTTCGGGTAATCAGCCGAAATATCACGATCAGCGATGATCTCGTATTTACCGTCAGCATTGCGGAAACCTGAACCTGGCACGATGGCACATTTACTTGTGTAAGCCAGAATGCTCGTTCCTGTGGTTGTGCACGCCTCTTCTACAGCAAAGAAAGGAACAAATACCGATTTGTTATGACCATAGTCTTGGTCTGGTAAATAGAACAATCGGTGCCCATCGCGCAGTACTCGAATCATCTGTTTGATATCACGACGGTATACCAATTGGTTACCATTGTGGCTGCGACCACGGTACTGAATAAATTCATAGGCTGGATTACTGTGTGGACGGTAAACCCCATAACCTTGTAGACCAAGTACACCAAAAGCGCGTGCGGTAATTTCAAGGTTGAGAGCATGAACACAGCAAAGTAGAGCCCCTTTGCCTTCTTTATCGAGTCGTTTTAGCTCTTCGATATCTTTAGCAACAAGTATGCGTTTAAAGCGCCACGTAGGCCAGAACCAAGTGATACCCGTTTCAATCAGCGCCATACCCGTGTTCTTAAAGTTCTCTGTCACCATGTTGTCGATCTCTGACTCTGATAGGTCAGGGAAAGAGAGTTCCAGATTACGTTTAGCGATATGAACACGTGACTTACCGACTCGCATGCCAAGTTGTCCAATACCACGTCCTATGCGAAATAGCACAGAATATGGGAGGATATTAACGATTAGGGCCAGTAATCCAAAGCCAAACCAAACCCCCCAGTATTTAGGGTGCATTAAGGCAATAGAAAACTTAGGTTTTTCGACGGTGGTTCTGTTACTCATAATTATTACTTTATTTGTGCGCTCAGTAGCGCCCAGTATTCCTCAAAATTAGCGGTTGGCTGATATTTAAAGTCACTGCGAACAAATCGGTTCAAGCTTCCTTCAACTTGTCCCAATAGCTGGGCCGCCAATACTTTTTCATCCACTGGAAAGGCTTTTCCTTCGCGCAGCATGCGCTCACGCAGAATTTGACGAAGTGAGGTTTCGATGCGTTCAAACAGCTGGTTGATTCGATCACGCAGGCGCTCATTTTCAAACATCAGAGCGTGGCCTGATAAAATTCGGCTCAGACCTGGGTTGCGCTCAGCAAAGGCCAAGATTAATTGTAATACTAGGCGAATTCGCGTCAGAGTGTCTTTCTCTTCATCGAGAATTCGGTTAATGCGTGACATTAAAGACTCTTCGATAAACTCGATTAAGCCTTCAAACATTCGCGCTTTACTTGGAAAGTGACGATATAGCGCAGCTTCTGAAACGCCAACTTGTTTAGCGAGTTTTGCGGTTGTAATGCGTGAAGCACCTTCATTTGACTCCAGCATTTCGGCTAATGCTTGCAAAATTTCATCTCGGCGGTTGGTTTTTCTTGTTCCGGCCATGAAGCTTTCCTTATTTTGTTACCATTCTGAATAAAAAAGGGTTTGAATCTCTTTGTGCTCAAACCTGACAACCCCTTGTTCTGCGGTATTTCCATCTCTAGAGATGAATGCGCTTTAAGCGTCGAGTTTTTCCGCGATTGTCATCATTATTTGATGTGCTATCTGTTGTTTTGATGCAAGAGTAAGTGACTGCTTACCATCTTTCCAGTATACGGTGATTGCATTGTTGTTGCTATTAAAGCCTTGACCTTCAACTGAGACATCATTGGCACAAATGAGGTCTAAATTCTTTTTGACCAATTTCCCACGCGCATAGCTTTCAACATCTTGAGTCTCAGCAGCGAAGCCAACAGTAAAGGGTCTATTTTCAGTCAGAGCGGCAACGGAGGCGATGATGTCCGGGTTTTTGATCATACTAATGGTCATTTGATCGCTATCATCGGTTTTCTTAATTTTTTGCTCTGCGATGGTTGCTGGACGGTAATCTGCTACGGCAGCGCAGCCAATAAATACATCGTTTGTTGTTGCATGCTGCATGGCTGCGTCATACATGCTTTGCGCGCTATCGACGTCAATACGTTCAACACCTGTAGGGGTTGCCAGTGAAACAGGGCCTGCAATTAGGGTGACCTTTGCACCCAGCGCGTGTGCCGCTTGTGCTAGAGCAAAGCCCATTTTTCCTGAGCTGTGATTGGAAATATAGCGAACGGGGTCGATTGCTTCACGTGTTGGGCCTGCGGTGATAACCACTGATTGACCCTTTAATGGTTTTTCAGCGAAGAATTGCTCACAGAGTCCGACGAGTTGCATTGGTTCAAGCATGCGGCCAGGGCCGACATCTCCACAAGCTTGTTCACCCGCTGCCGGGCCCCAGATGTGCATCCCACGGCGCTCTAGCGTTGCAATGTTCTCTTGAGTGGCGATATTTCGGTACATCTGTTGGTTCATTGCCGGTGAAACTGCGATCGGAGAGTCTGTCGCTAACACCAAAGTCGTTAACAGGTCGTTACCCATACCCGCACTCATGCGAGCAATTAAATCTGCGGTTGCTGGAGCCAGTAAAACTAAGTCTGCCCATTTAGCAAGCTCTATGTGACCCATTGACGCTTCAGCAGCTGGGTCTAACAGGCTATCTGATACCGGTCTGCCGGAGACTGCCTGCATAGTAAGTGGGGTAATGAACTCTTTGGCTGCATTTGTCATAACAACCTGAACTTGTGCACCACGCTCAATCAATCGACGTGTAAGTTCGGCACATTTATAAGCAGCAATGCCACCACTAATACCTAAAAGGATCTTTTTACCTGCGAGTGTTTGCATGATGATCTTCCTTAAAATTTCTGCCCGTAAGATAACACGGCTAATAATTGCGTGCCTAGAGTCGCTATCTGAGTTATTGAATTTGGAAGTGGAGCAAAACATCTCCTACTTAATTGACTAGGGTGTTGCTCAAGAATGTCTGAAGTGTCGCGGTTAGAGTATTTCATTTCGTGCTCAGAGTGCCTTTTGAGTGATACTAGCCTAGCTTGGTTGATAACTATGATGAGAACACAATGAAATCCATACCGAAATCGTCGATGCCACGTGAGAAGCTATTGTCACACGGACCACAAGCACTGACCGATGCTGAGTTATTAGCGATTTTTCTTCGAACGGGTACGCAAGGAATGAATGTGCTGGCGTTATCTGATCACTTGATCGGCGAGTTTGGTTCATTACGTCGGCTTTTTTCTGCGGAACTGAAGCAGTTTTGTCACTATAAAGGCTTAGGAGTTGCCAAATATGTTCAACTGCAAGCCGTGTTGGAAATGACTCAACGTTATTTGTCTGAGTCCTTGCAGCGAGGCGATGCTTTAACCAGTCCACAGCAGACGAAACTTTACTTATCTGGTCTACTAAGAGATAAGCAGAGAGAAGAATTCTACGTACTATTTTTAGACAATCAGCATCGAGTGATACATGGTGAGTCATTATTTCAAGGTACGATCGATAGCGCATCAGTTTATCCGAGAGAGGTGGTAAAGCGCGCATTAGAACTTAATTCAGCGGCACTTATTCTCGCGCACAATCACCCATCAGGCATTGCAGAGCCTAGCCAAAGCGATAGAAGAATTACCTGCCGAATCAGTGATGCGCTGGCGCTGGTGGACATTCGTGTGCTTGACCATTTTGTTATCGGAGACGGTGAGATAGTGTCTTTCGCGGAACGTGGCTGGATATAATTTAGTTTCGAGTTTCGAGTTTCGAGTTTCGAGTTTCGAGTTTCGAGAGAGGCTAGTGGATCGATGAGAGAAGTAGATAAGACGATTTCGGGGTTGATTAGCAGCAAATCTGCAACTGTTAAGTAGCTGAAATCTTTCTAGGAGCGACCTTCCAGAACCTCGAAACGGCTATTTTCTGTGATTTTGTTTAAGTTTTGGTTGTGGGAACGTCGATTTCTGCTACAATCGCCCGACATTTTTTAGCACATAAATCAGCTCTGCCTAAAAAAGATCAGGAAAACCTGTAAAAAGGATCTGTTCGGGTCTTGAGCAATGCTACGCAAGTTAGTATAATGCGCGACCTTTGATAGCCTTGTATGGGTTTCCATAGCGGTATAAGACCTCAAACTTCTAACTTTAGAAACTGAGAGGTTCGGCCACCAAGGTTGATATCGAGCTGAAACGATTTTGGAGAAGACATTCATGTCACGAGTATGCCAAGTAACTGGTAAGCGTCCAGTAACGGGTAACAACCGTTCACACGCACGCAATGCTACTAAGCGTCGTTTTCTGCCGAACCTACAAACTCATCGTTTCTGGGTAGAGAGCGAAAAACGTTTTGTTAAACTACGTCTATCTGCTAAAGGTATGCGTATCATCGACAAGAAAGGCATCGATGCTGTTCTTGTTGATATCCGTGCAAACGGCGTAAACGTTTAAGAGGAAATAGACAATGGCAAAGAAAGGCGTACGTGAGAAAATCCGTCTAGTATCTTCTGCAGGTACTGGTCACTTCTACACGACTGATAAGAACAAACGTAACATGCCAGGCAAATTCGAGATCAAAAAATTTGATCCTGTAGTTCGCCAGCACGTTATGTACAAAGAAGCTAAAATCAAGTAATTGATTATTCTTTGAACTTCCTTCGGGAAGCGTGAATTAGAAACCCAATCATAGAAATATGGTTGGGTTTTTTATTGCTCTTTTTTCTGCTATTTTTTAACGAGTTAATAGCAGTGAAAAGACTGAATCATGCGAGTTTCCCCATCGCGCCGTAGGCGTTGGAACAACATCCTTATCTTGGGCATTATTGCGTTTATTGGCCTGCTGAACTTGCCGACATTGATCAAAACCTATTTGATTGATGAGCCGGTGATGCAAAGCCAGCACCCATATTTGTTCAATCCCGATGCTGAGTTGCAAGCATTACATTTCTCAAACTGGTCACTGGAAAAGAACCAAGGTCGTTGGCGCAGTACTATCCCCACCTCCATTGCTGAACAAGAACTTGCGCAGCGTTGGCAGAGTTTGGTGGGAACTGAAGTGACACAAGAGAACTTTGATAGTTTGAAGCCTCAGTTAACCTCCCCGAAATCCATTGAAGCTTGGTATTTGGATCAGGAAGAGCCGCAAAGGATCACTTATTATCAAACGCCTCAATTTTGGCTATTAAAAAACTGGCAGGATAAGTGGATCGCGATTTCGGTGCAAAGTGAGTATCTTGTTCCGAACGAGCTTTAATCACTTTGATTTGCTGTGTTCCCCGAGCAACAATCTAAAGAAACTCGAAACTCGAAACTCGAAACTCGAAACTCGAAACTCGAAACTCGAAACTCGAAACTCGAAACTAGGACCCATACATGCCTGAATTACCTGAAGTTGAAGTGAGCCGAATGGGGATATCCCCTCACTTAATCGGTGAGACGGTTGCCAAAATTACTTTTCGTACACCTAAGCTGCGTTGGGACATTCCAACAGAGCTTAAGCAAATGGAAGGGCAGGTGATTCGTAATATCTCTCGCCGAGCCAAATACTTACTAATTGAGACCGATATTGGTAGCGCGATAGTCCACCTAGGTATGTCGGGCTCTTTACGAGTTTTGGATGCAGAGATCGCTCCAGCAAAGCACGATCACGTTGATCTCAAACTGACTAACGGCAAGGTACTGCGTTATAACGATCCACGACGTTTTGGGGCCTGGCTATGGACCGAAGATGGGACTCATACTGCATTAGGTACGATGGGGCCAGAGCCACTTACTGATGATTTTAGTTGTGAATATATCGCTGAAAAAGCCAAAGGTAAGCGAGTCGCGGTGAAGCAATTTATTATGGATAACAAAGTGGTTGTCGGTGTGGGTAATATCTACGCCAATGAGTCTCTGTTTAGTGCACGAATCCACCCAACCCGACCTGCAGGAACGCTGACTGGCAAAGAGTGGGCTTTACTTGTCGACGAGATTAAACAGGTACTGGCTACCGCCATTAAGCAAGGCGGTACGACGCTGAAGGATTTTGCTCAAGCGGATGGTAAGCCCGGATATTTTGCTCAGGAGCTTCAGGTTTACGGTAAAGCTGGAGAGCCATGCCCAAGCTGTGGAGAACCACTTGAAGAGCTTAAAATCGGCCAACGTAATACGTTTTTTTTGTGCTGAATGTCAGAAATAGAGGGAGAGCGATACGCTAGAACGCTTCGCTCCGAGTTCGGGCTTCGCCCTGCGAGATGCTAGAACGCTTCGCTCCGAGAATCGAGACCGGACTCCGTCCTTCGAGAGGTGCGCGTTATAGCTGCTGGGTAGGTATCTGAACCAGAGCTTTTGGTTGGGAACTTACGTCTAAAATACAGAAAAAAAGGTTGACGCTTTCACGTCAACCTTCCAAGATTTGCTCGTCACTCGTCACTCGTCACTCGTCACTCGTCACTCGTCACTCGTCACTCGTCACTCGTCACTCGTCACTCGTCACTCGTTGCTCGCTTACACCTTCGCTTTTTCTTTCAACGCCTCTGCCACTACTTGCGGGACAAAATTGGTCACATCACCACCGTGAATAGCAACTTCGCGCACTATGGTTGAAGAGATAAAGGCGTGCTCTTCAGCTGGCGTTAGGAACACACTCTCTAAACCAGGCATCAAACGGCGGTACATGTTGGTCAGACCGAACTCATATTCAAAGTCGACGGTAGTTCGAAGGCCGCGAATAAGCACATTGGCTTGTTCTTGTTTGGCAAAATCCACCATCAGTCCCGAAAAGCCCTTTGAGGTAACATTATCTAGATGCTTTGTGACCTCCTGAGCAAAATGGACTCGTTCATCTAAGGTAAACATGGTGTTTTTACTTGGGCTGGCCGCAACCGCAATAATGACTTCGTCAAACATATCAGCAGCGCGCTCGATAAGATCTAAATGTCCATTAGTAATAGGATCAAAAGTGCCCGGATAAATTACTCGGGAAAGGCGTTTTTGGCTCACGATTAAGATACTCAATTCATTCCATCTGCTTCAATCTTAACAAAAAGGCTCACAATTACCCACTGAAGCCGCTATCATTGGGACAAATTAGACAATTGGATGGGACGATGAAAAAGATACTGGTTGTGCGTAACGATAAAATTGGTGACTTCATGCTGGCTTGGCCAAGCTTTGCTATGTTGAAAGCCTCACTACCAGATTGTCACATCACAGCGCTAGTTCCTAACTACACGGTGGCATTGGCCGAGCTATGTCCTTGGATTGATAGTGTTCTTGTTGATCCAACAGAGAAAAGTGACAAAGCCAAACAAATCGTATTGATAAAGCAGATTCGTGCCGAACAATTCGACGCCTCAATCAATCTATTCTCAACCACTTATAACGCTAAGTTAGTCTGGAAAGGTAAAATCCCTTACCGATTAGCTCCAGCGACTAAGCTGGCGCAGATTTTTTACAATAAACGCATCAAGCAGAAACGTTCGCAATCTGCTAAGCCTGAATTTGAATATAACCTCGACCTTATTCGTGCCTTCCTGACCGACAATAAAGTGAAAGTTGTCGAACCTTCTGCACCTTATCTTTCGTTTAGCGACCAACAGCTTGTTGAGCAAAAAGCGAAGCTGGCGCAGCAATTGAGTTTAAATAGCGAGAAACCATGGATCTATGTTCATGCAGGAAGTGGTGGTAGTGCAAATAATTTATCACTACAACAATACACCCAGCTAGTATGTGGCTTAGAGGGCGATTTTGAGGTGGTGCTGACTGCTGGCCCAGGAGAAGAGCAAAAAGCGGCGGAGTTACAAAAACTGATGGCAGAGAATGGCCGCAGTGCGGTGCTTTACGATAACAATGATGGCTTAGTGGACTTCTCTTGCTCTATTGCCTGTGCAGATATGTTTATTGCTGGTTCCACTGGTCCACTGCATATTGCGGCTGCGATTGATGTGCCTACTGTTGGCTTCTTCCCAAGTAAACGTTCTGCAACGCCATTACGTTGGAAGCCAATCAACTCAGAAGGTAATCATATCGCCTTCTGCCCACCCAAAGCGGATGACAAAGCGAGTCAGGAAGATATGGCGCGTATTGATATTGAACAGGTTTTAGTAGAACTGAAACCTTGGGTCAAGAGATTACTGAAATGATAAAGGGCTCTGATGAGCCCTTTTTGATGCGTTAACGGTGACTTATTTTTTGTAGTGAGGGTCGTTATCACGTGCCCATAAGTCTGCGTACTTAACAAAGGTTGAGTGCGCAGAAAGCACCGCGATAAGGAAGCCTTGTTTACCATCTAGAAAGCCGCGTTTGAGTAGGTACATCTTCAGGAAACAGCCCAGCGCATGAATCATCCCTTGTGATAGAGACGCCTTCTTGCCGCGGGCTTGGCGTTGATCTGCCCAAGCTTTGGCGTAGCCTGCCGATTTAACTAAGTAGTGATTTAGGTTCTGATAAGAGTAGTGAAGAATATCGCCATCTAACTCTGCCACCTGACAGCCTTGTGGGATAATCACAGATTCGTGTACTAGGTTGTCATTGTACTTAGTTAGTTTGTTTGGGTAGAGGCGTACGTGACGGTAATACCATCCAGAGTGCTTGAGGAAACGACCAAATACCCAAGTGAGTTCGTTAAGGTTGTATACCGTGTTCTGTGGCGGGTTTTCCAGCATAGCGAGGATGTTCTCACGTAATGTATCATCAATACGCTCATCAGCATCGACCGCTAAAATCCAATCACTGGTGGCGTAGCTTTGTGCTAATTGCTTCTGTTTACCAAACCCAGGCCACTCGGCATTAACATAAAAATGCTCGGTATACTCACGGGCGATAGCTTCAGTACTATCTGTACTTCCTGAGTCGACGATGATGATCTCATCAACCCAGCGTAAACTCTCTAGGCAATCGCGCAGGCTGTCCTGCTCATTCTTAGTGATAATAACGGCGGCAATTGTCGCTCGGTTTTGACTGGCTTGATTCATAATAGTGACTCTTTTTCACAGACCAAGTCGAACATGGCGATGACTTGATCAGAAGTAATTCTGTTCATGGCTTGTTTGTCTTTCACTCGTGAGCGCCAACTCAGTTGCTCGGCAGATTGCCCAGTTTGTTCTTCGATCGCCTGTTGCCAAACACTGACCACATAGTCGAGGTATTGATAGGGACCAGTGCGCTGAGGGTTATGGTGAGCGTACAAACCAATCACAGGTGTGTTCATCGCATTCGCCATATGGGCAGGGCCAGTATCAGGGGCGATCACCAAGTCACACTTGTCTAGCAACGCTAGCATCTGCATCAGAGAGCTTTGTCCAACAAGGTTGGTCACATCACTTTGGCATAGCTCAACAACGTGTTCAGCCAAGTCTGTCTCAACTTTCGCCGGACTGCCGGCTAATATGACATTCCAGCCTTTAGCTTGTGCATGCTTAATGAGCTCGCTATAGCCTTGTGCATGCCAGTTTTTATATGACTTGCTTGCTCCGGGTACCAGCACAAGGTTTCGTTTACTGGCATCTAAATGATTTTCTGCCCAGTTGGCATCTCGCTCTGTATAACTTAATCGCCATTTTGGCGTTATATCATCAATACCAATCTGCTCAGCAAACGCCATTAAACCATCGAGGACATGAGGCTTGTTAGGCGAAGGTACTTTGACATTAGTGAAAAGGGTTTGGAAATCTTGGCTACGTTTAGCGTCAAAGCCGAGTTTGTATCTCGCTTTGATACCTAATGTGGCAATGCTTGCTCTAAAAGCGTATTGCATGTGCAGCAGCGCATCAAACTGACGGCCTTGGAGTTTTGACCAAAGCTGTTGGTATGCTCGCCAGCCTTGCTTCTTATCAAAAACAATCAGCTCAACCCCATCGATACTCTCAAGCAACTTTGCTTCTAGTGCTCCCGTTATCCAAGTTATTTTAGTATTTGGCCACTGTTTTTGAATGGCCTGAACTGCTGAGATGGTATTACACACATCACCAATCGCAGAGAGGCGCAATATACATAGAGATTGTGGAGCAGTATCAAATAAGGCCATGGTGTCGAGTAACTTATTGTTAGTGATATCGAATTATGCAGAGCTAACGAATAAATGTAAAATAGAACCGATTTCAGCCAATTTTAGGGCACGTTGCCAAGTACAATGAAGACTGCTACTCATAACAACCATACGTTTTGGTATGATGAACAATTGTTGAAAGAGCCAGTAGAAAAGGCTTTTGATGCCAACTACTGGCAGAAGGAAGGTAAGGTTATTGGTAGTGCGACTGGTCGAGGTACAACATGGTTTGTACAGACAGAGACCGTTGCTGCAGCGCTACGTCATTATCGTCGTGGTGGTCTGTTTGGCAAATTGGTCGCAGATAGCTACTGGTTTACTGGCTGGGAGAAGACGCGTAGTTTTCAGGAGTTTCAGCTTTTAAAGCAACTGAGAGAGTCGGGGGTTAATGTACCAAGACCGATAGCCGCATGTGCGATTCGCACCGGCCTGACCTACCGCGCTGATTTACTGAGTGAAAAAGTAGCGAATGCTCGTGATTTAGTGGCTATTTTGCAACAAGCCCCGCTCAGTGCAGAGATGTACCAAAAGATTGGTCAAGAAATCAGAAAAATGCATGACGCCCAAGTCAATCACACTGACCTCAATATTCACAACATCCTGATTGATGACCAGCAGCAGGTTTGGATCATCGATTTCGATAAGTGTTACCAGCAATCCGGCGATGACTGGAAGCAAGGGAATTTGGAACGATTGAAGCGATCTTTTGTGAAAGAACTATCGCGATACCAAATTCAATGGCAATTGGCCGATTTTGAGTCATTGGAAAGTGCATATAGAGACGAGAAGTGTTAGTTTCTTTTTTGTAATCAATATCAGTATTTAAACTTAATCTATAGAGTAACGTATGCCCTATTATTGGAATGATGACGGCGTTTACATTAGTAAAAAAGCGCAAAAGTACTTAAATGAATTTCACCCAAGCGAGGTGAAAAGAGTAACCGTTATCCGTCAAGCTGCTTTGGGCGATATGATTGTTACTCGCCCGTTTATGATTGAAGTCAGAAAATTCTTTCCAAATGCCCACATTACGTTAAGTACGACATCAGACTCCCTATTAGGGGCACCGGTAGACTTGGCTGATAGCGTTCATATTGTTCCTGGTAAAGATCGACGTAAAGAAAGTGTGGTTAGTCGTTTTAAAGAGATGTCGTCTCTTCCTCCACAAGACATTATCTTTGATCTGGTATGTACTAATCGCTCTAGCTATGTCACGTTGCTAACTAAGGCAAAACTAAAAGTGAGTTATCCTCATCGCGACCATCAGGCTAGGTTACTTTACGATGTCGCTTTAAAGCGTAGCTCATTTTCATGTGAAGCAGAGATCATGCTACAGATGTTAATGTTCTTTGGTCATCGCCCTTCTTTGCCTTTAGAGTTCGATTTGCCAGATAACCGCACGGTAAGGGATACTGAAAGCCCGTATGTTGCCTTCTTTACTGGCTCTGCTGCACCAAGTAAATGTTACCCAATGGAGCAGTATAAAGAGGTGATTAGCCGACTTGCGCAACACTACCCGAATCTGAAATTTGTGTTGTTAGAAGGCGTTAAACCAGAAGAGTCTCATGAATCTTGGAAAAGCGTGTTTGCGAGTCATTCGAATGTAACTTATCAAGAAAAAATGTCGATTGATGATGTGGTTGAATTTTTAGCTAAAGCCACATTAGTGATATCTAACGATACTGGTATTCGAAATGCCGCTATTGCGACGCACACTCCAACTCTTGGGTTATTTATTGGTACTGTGCCGTTTCGTTACCTTCCAACCTATGAGCCTCACTATATTGTATATAATCCAGATAAAAGCATCGCGTCTGTAGAACAGGTTGAGGCAGAGGCGATCCGCGCGATCGACGAAACGTTGAAGCTTCGAGAGGGATAAATGTTTAAGTATCTAAACTTAAAGAAAAAACAGTTAAGGCGACAGTACTACGAAAAACGTGTTCGTCGAAAGGCTGCACATATCAAAGGCAGGATTTGGTGTAACAAAAAGGTCAAAGTTAGTGAAAATACTTACTTAGGTGACAATGTCTGCTTTGATGGAGCTCAACTTGGTGGTGAAGGAAAAATTACCATAGGGGATAATTTTCATGCTGCGACAGGCCTGACAATTGTTTCATCTTGGCATGATTACGAAGGAAAGAAGCTTCCTTTCGATGAAGGTTGGATGTCAAAAGATGTCACCATTGGTGACAATGTTTGGATTGGAGAAGACGTTTTGATCTTAGGTGGCGCTGAGATCGGTGATGGTGCTGTGATACAAGCAAGAAGTGTCGTTACGGGTAAAATTCCAGCGTTAGCAATCGCAGGAGGGCATCCTGCAAAAGTCTTTTCCTATCGAGATGAAGAACACTACAAGAAGTTAGCTGAAGCGAAAGAATGGCACAGCTACTCTTGGAATAACTATATGACTTAGAGACTGAAATGATCCCAATTAACTTAGTATATTTAGCTGTGGGAAGTAATCCTGTATACCATAGCCAATTAGCTTTTTCGGTGATATCTGTAATAGCGAATAACCAAACTAGTAGAGATGTTAATATTCACGTTGTTACGGATAAACCAGAGTATTACTCATGGCTTTCATCGGTAGTAGAAGTGGTACATGTTGATGAAGACAAGTTGAAACACTGGCGTGGTAAATACGATTTTTTCTTTTTAACCAAGATTGAAGCAATTAAACAAATAGCGGAACGCTGTGGTAACGAGCACTTGCTATTTTTGGATACTGATACGGCCATCTATGATAATTTGGTAGAAGTGTTTTCATCACTTGATGAAGGAAAAAATTACTTACATAAATGGGAATATGATTTTTCTAAAAGATTAAAAGGACGTAAAGCGGAGAATATTCGTTGTAAGACTCTAGGTAAAAGTTTTGCTGGTTATGATATCTCTGGGAAAACGGCCATGTGGAATTCTGGTGTAGTCGGAGTCTCAAACGAAAATAATCCAGCCGAAGTACTAAATGGGGCTAAAGAGCTGTGTAATAGCATCTTAGAAACCGGGCTTCGCGAAACGTTTGTTGAGCAGTTATCTCTCGCTATAGCTGTAACGAGTTCGGGAGAAACATTGGAAGCAGATTCGCACATTAAGCATTATTGGGGAAACAAGGTACCTTGGGATGAGATGGTGAATAAATTCTTGTCGCAATGTGCGATGCTTGGCTTAGATCCGATGGGTTCACTCAAAATATTCAAACAGTATGATTTAACTATTCCTGAGTATGTTAAAGAGCCAAAATTAACTAAGTACAAAAACAGTATCTCTAAGAGATACCGTCGTATAGTTGGCTCAAAGTGAAAGTATCACTAAACTAGTTAGAGTTTCTCAAATTGTATGAGAGCGCTCTCTGGTAAGAACTTTTCATACTGAGAGCGCTCAATTTTTGGTTGGTGCACACTAAGCTTTCTTAGGCAGTCAGAGAACCCCTTAGTGTCTCCTAATTTAACTAAATACTCTTCTAGTCCCGCATAGCCCAGAATTTCACTTGGCCCAGATGGGCAGTCCATTGCTGATATCGCTGTACCTAACATCAGAGCTTCCACTAACACTAGTGGGGCGCCTTCATTTTTAGATGTCAGAAGAAGAGCTTTAGCATGCTTTATATAAGGATACGGATTTTTCTGAAATCCTAGAAAGTGTACTTGGTTTGAGATACCTAACTCACCGGCTAGTCGCTTTAGGCTGTTCTCTTCGGAGCCCTTACCTAACAATAGTAAGTCGTCAGAGCAGCCACTTTGGGCAAAAGATTCCAACAACTGCTTATGTCCTTTTCTTTCCTCTAACGCTGCTACGCATACGAAAAACTCTTTCGGATGAGGTGCAGTCAGCTCTTCAGCCCTAGTACGAATACTATCAAAATCAATAGGGTTCCAAAAAACCTGACTAGTCGCAGGCCTAATATCTAAATCCAGCAAGCTTTTTTCAACCCCCTTTGACACCGAGATGATATTCCTATCGTTGTAGCGTTCCTTAAGCTTTTGCAGGTGCTTCTGTTTAGTACGCTCATAGTTTGCATGTAGCCAGAAGTATTGATTTGGGTGATTGACCAAGGAGGTCACATTTTCGCTTGAACAACAAATCAAAGTATCAATGTTTAATTGATCTAACTTTCTCTGTACTGTCTTTGCTTGATACAGGCGGACAAGTTTTGTGCGGATAGCTTTGGTAAAAGGAGTAATAACATTGAGAATTTCTAGCTCGATATTATCCGGAACTTCATGTTCAATTTTATCGCGGAGCAACCAAACCCTGACGTGGTGTCCTCTGGATGCTAATCCGCTAGCCACTGTAAGCAGTACTTTTTCTGCTCCGCCACCATATAAATCATCAATAATAAAAAGAAAGTTCTTCATAGATTTATTTGACTCCGAAGAAGGTTAACAGCTTTGGCAGTTGAACCTTGATTTGATTTGAAAACATCATTGGCGTTTTTGCCAATGGTTAATCTTTGCGTTTCGTCCCCCAGAAGAGAATCGACATGTTTGCAAATATCCTCTGCCCCGTTAGCAATGAACAGCCCATTCTTTTCCGCTAAATTATCGGTTATTTCCTTAAAGTTAAAATAACTCGGACCAGTTATCGTTGGAATACTTAGTGCAGCTGGCTCTAATACGTTATGCCCCCCAACTGCATCACCCAGTAGGCTTCCTCCCATAAAGCAGATATCAGACATAGCTAAGTACATCTGCATTTCTCCCATAGAGTCACCAATCAAAACATTCGGTCGTTCATAAGAGATGGTGCTGCCGAGTTGACTCCGCTTAATAGATCGTAATCCTTCTTTTAGGCACATTTTATATACGTCCTCGAAACGTTCTGGATGGCGAGGGACGATAATAAGTAGCAGGTCTGGGTACTTAGCGAGAAGAGACTGGTGAATTTTCAATACAATGGAATCTTCTCCTTCATGTGTACTTGAAGCGATCCAGCAGTACTTGTTGGTATGAAGGGTTTGTCGAATACGTGCTGCTTCGTTGATTTGTTGTTTCGAAACTTGGAAGTCGTACTTTATAGAACCAGTAGTGTGTAGTGATTGTGCGCTAATACCTAGTCTGGCAAATCGTTCTTTATCTTGATTATTTTGACAGAGAATGAGGGAAACTCCGGACATAACCTTGCTAAACGTCGTTTGAAACTTTGCATAGCTTTTATATGATTTCTCGGATAAGCGGGCATTTAAAATGGCCACATTCACTCTCATTTTTCTTGCCGTCATTAAAGTATTTGGCCACAGTTCTGTTTCCATAATGATTAAATGAGCAGGGTTATGGCGTTTAATGAACTTTCTTATTGCCCATTTGAAATCAAATGGCATGTATTGATGCACCACATCAATACCGAGGTTTTCTACTCTCTCTGCTCCGGTCGTCGTCGTCGTCGTGACGATAAATGGAGTTTTTGGATACTGCAGTCTAAGCTCTTTTATTACCTGTGAGGCAGCAATCACCTCTCCGACAGACACGGTATGGATCCAAATAGACGGCTGGTCATTTTTTGGAGTGCTTGCTACTCCCAAATACTCTTTCCATCGTTTGCCTATATAGGGCTTGTTGTTACGTTTTCTTGTGAGAAAGAAGAGAGCTACTGGTGCCACTAAGTAGAGGGCTAGAGAATATATAAAGAGTATTGCTCTAGTCATGGTCTTTTTTAACAAGATCTCTAGTATCCATATGCACCCATTTACCTCGAGGCTTATCTAGGTACTGGAAATACTCATTAGTAAAGGTGCCTTGAATACATACATACTTACGATCCTTAGCATTAATAGCTTTACCCTCAAGTACCTTGTTAAGAACTGTAGGCCCAGTTGAGTGGTAGACCCCCATCTCTGGGTCATAGTTCTCAACATTGTGAACAATCAGATCTAAGCACTCTTTTAGGTAGTGGTTACCTGGATTTGAAGCGATGAAATAGTTGGTGATTTCTGTGTTATTGCTTACACGGATATACAGAGACTCTTCATTGTTGATTAGAGTATCTAAGTTCCATACTAAGGTAGCATCAATATCCATATATATACCGCCTTCTTGATATAGAACAAACAGTCGCCAGAGATCCGCTTGAGCTGCACCATCAGTTAATCGGCAGTATGTCTTGTACCATTCTTCAGGCGCATTCTCTTTTAAGTACTCTTTGCGTGCCTCCGTGCTTACATAGCGATAATCATAACTAAGGCTGCATAAGCGGTTAAACAAGTAGTTAAGGTACACTGGTAACGCACACTTGTTAGAGTAGTTCGTTTGCCAGATTACTCGTGGTACTTTGGATACCGTCGACGGTTTTACTTTTGCAGCAGAGTATTCTGGAATGACAAACCGTTTGTCTTTGAAAACAAAGTGGAATGGATAAGAGAGTGTCTTAAAGATATTACCGGTAAGTCGTATTAGTCGGTTGCTTACAACCAGGCCAAAGTTATTCATATCAGTCTAATGATTCTAGTGCTTGTATTACGTTTACGGGAGACAGCTTAGTCAAACATTCTAAATGCCCTAAGGGACATTCGCGCTTGAAACATGGGCGGCATGAAATATCGGTGTTTAGTATATCCAATTTTTCGGTTAAAGGTGGGGTATAACTCGGGGAACTCGAACCATAAATTGCAATAACGTGAGATCCTACAGACGCAGAAACATGCATAAGCCCAGAATCGTTGGTTACCACTGCCTTACACAGTGCCAGCAGATCGACAGCTTCAACTAGAGAGGTCTCCCCAGCGAGGTCGAAACAAAACTCCTGAAGCGCAGTAGGTAATGCATTTCTGATTGACTGAGTGACGGCTCTGTCTTTTGCCGAACCGAATGTCCAAACCTGACCGCCATTATCAATTATATGTTTAGCGACTTCCGTATAATGTTTGTCTGGCCAACGTTTGGCTGGACCAAACTCTGCACCAGGACATAAACCAAATATTGGGCGTACGGAATTAAGTTGTAGCCTCTCTCTCGCGATTTTTTGACTCTTAGAATCAACCGAAAGCTCAGGCGCAGGACAATTATCTAACGTAACAACAGATTCCATCGAGCGTTTATCAAATGCCAAGGCAACATAGCGCTCAACCATGAACTGAAAGACTTTCTTGTTTGGGCGAAGGTCATTAAGTAATCCGTAACGAAACTCACCTTTCCAGCCTGTGCGATTTGGAATTTTAGCGAACAGAGGTATTAGAGCTGATTTTGCTGAGTTTGGTAGCACATATGCATGTGTGTACATTTCAGAACGTAGAGACTTACCAATTCTATATCTACTTTTCAGATCAAATGTACCATGTCCTAAAGGCATCTCAATCGTTTGGTCGACCTCAGGCATGCGAGAGAGGATAGGTTTGCACCAAGCAGGAGCCACAACATGGAGCTCTGAATTTGGATTTTTCTGTTTTATCGTTTTATAGAGGCTTTGAGACATTACCATGTCTCCCACCCATGATGGGCCTATGATTAATATCTTCATGCTTTTTGTTCCACCAATATAACGCTAGCTAGCATCGACATGAGAAATGCTTGATAAGCGGCAATTTGTGTTAATGGCAGCTCTGTTAAACCACAAATGGAGATGACACAACTTAACATAATTATAAGCTTACTATCGTCAAAGCCATACTGCTTTACTTGAACCCATAAAGGGAAAAATAAGAGGAATAGGGTTGAAATTAGTCCCAATATTCCGCTTCTTAGCCAAGAATTAATGTATTGGTTGTGTGAATTGCTACTGTAAAAATAAGTTGTCTTGGTTATTTTCTGCTCTTTGTATTGTTCTTCAAAATATGAAAATATTTCCTCTTCTTTTGCGGGAAAAATGAAGTGTTTTTTTTCTAACAATTGAAAGCTGGTTTTCCAAAGTTCCAATCGGACTCCTATGGAACTACTATAGTCTCCACTCTCAATACTAGCGATTTCATTTTTTGTTTTTTCAATGCGTTCAGATGTAATGTTGTAAAAGAAGCTAAACGAGATTGCCAAGCTAATAAAAGCTAATATTAGCTTGATAACTAGACTGTATTTTCTGATGGTACTCTTTATAAATGGATACCCTACAATAACTAACAGACTTAATGTGGCTAGCCATACTCCCCTAGTTTCATTTTTCAAAATAGGAAAGACAATAAGGAACAATCCAGAGGTCATATAGATTGTGAATAATTTTTCTTTTCTAAACTCAAAAATAGCGTAGATTGTTAACGATAAATACAATGCCATTACTGTACCTAAAGGAATAGGGTTTAGACCTGAACTATCCAAAAATCTAGAGTCACCATTCATAAAGTATAGGCAACATAGCGCACCAGATGTTATAGGTAGAATTAATAATACTCTTTGTAAGCTTTTTGCTTTGAGTGGAGTGGTCAAGGCAAATGGAACAAAGTACAAAGTACTACGAATTACAGGCCAGAATTGTTCCGTATACAAGTAATTTATAAGTAAAACAAATGCGTAGAGCGCAACAGACCCTATTACTGACTTTCTGGCTAGTTTTAGGCTTTTATTTCTTTGCTTTGATACAAGGTTAAATACAGTTGCAAAAACCAAGAAGTAAGCCAAGTAGGTCTGTCCGTTACTAATTAATAAGTAACCTGATAGTAGCCATAAAAAAGGGAGGGTATTAACAATCTGAGCTATCTGATTGATATTAATTTTCTTCATAGATTTTTGGTTAATATTTGCTTCTTGAAATTATAGTTACCGCGCACTTTGCGCCACAACCCGAATACGGTTGTTTTAGGAAAAACAGCAATACGGCGGATTTGGTATAGGTCTTGGTGAAAAGAGAGAGGGCCGCTATTTGTCGCAACCGCGAAATCAAACCCGAGCTCTCTGGCAATTTCCTTTGAGTTTTCGTCTAAATCGCCATACGGATACGCAAATGAAGTTAGCGGTTTGCCAGTGATTGACTCTAGCTCGAGCTTGTTCTGCTCCATTTCTTGCTTTTGTTCTTCATATGAAAGTTTGCTCAAGAATGGATGTGTAAGTGTATGCCCGCCAATCTCTATGTAGCCAGACTCAGCCATCGCTTTAATCTGCTCGTTAGTCATAAGGGGGAAGGGCTTATCTGGGTTCTCGCTTGCCTCAACATCCCAGCGGTTATAAGTTTCGCCAGTAACGACATAGACAACGGCTTTGAAGCCATACTTTTTCAAAAGAGGTAACATAAGTTCATAGTTGTCGACGAAGCCATCATCCACCGTTAGCATAAAGTAACGCTTATTTGGGTTTAGTCTTTCGATAGTCCCTTTATTTGCGAAATCTTCAAAAGTAAGACTCTCAAAGCCCAAGCGTTTTAGCAGATGAAGATGTTTTTCAAACAACTTAATATCGATGTATGGACCGCGAGTACCTTTTTTCGATTCGTTGTCGATAAATCGGTGATACATCAAGATAGGCATCTCTTTCTGCAGTTTGCTGATCACCACATCTTGATAAATTGACTCAACTTGGGAGACGATATTTTCGAGGTCGTAGTTATTACGTATGGCTTCTGTGACTGCTGGAGCACACGACGGCTGATTGAGACCTTTTTCTACTTCTTGAGCAATAGAGCTAAAATCGATGTCGAGTATATTGGGGCCGATATCACCAAAGTTTGTCGCCATCGCGTGAGACAGATTATGCTCATCGACTATGCCGATTGAAATCGCCTCGCCAATCGCGAGTGTCGGACGACCACACAATAAAGATTCCATGGCGACTCGACCCGCACCAATTACCAGATCTGATTGTCGTAGTACTTGAGCAACATCGTTGGTATAGCCTGGGAATGACGCTTTGTTTGCGAACTTCTCAAATCTAGTTTCCATGGCTGACCCGGTCAGTACTCGAACATCGTATTGTTCAAGGTCTAAACATTCATCTAGTAACCTAAAGCACAGATCTCCCTTAGGGCCAGTCAAACGACCGACAATCGTGATGATAGGTTTAGTGTTATTCGGAGGCTCAGTAGGCGAAAATGCTCGAGTTTCTATGCCATTTCGGCTTACTGTTAACTGAGATGCGGGCACATCCAGTTCTTCAATTAGTTGCTGCTCAATCGCTTCACACACCGGAATCGCTTTATCACCCATGGCATGAAATGCTTTACGTGAACGGTGCACTGGTTGACGGCCGTGCACTGTTGTAACCATGGGAGTACCAGTGATTTTGCATGCTACGTGGCAGCTCCAGCTGGATGCGCGCGAGTGAGCGTGAACCAGTTGAATATTGTGCTTTTTGATAAGGTAGACAAGATAAGCGACATGCCAAAAACGGCGAGGGATGCTGCGCTTATTGAAGCGAAGCTTAAAGAACTGACCTAAGAATGGTTTAGTCAGTGTGTCGGACACATAATGAATAGTATGACCGCGTTTGGTTAGCTGATTACCAACAGTTGTCGCATACACTTCTGCTCCAGTTACTTCCAACTGGGACAGTGCCATTAAAATATTCATCAGTTAACCCACGAGACTTTTATAAACGCTGTATTCTAATCTGCAAATATCCAGAGTTCAAAGCAGGAACTCTGGATATTTGAAGTCGTGGAGCTACTTATTGATAGTCGACATATACTCAGCAACACCTTCTGCAACAGTTTTAAACTGATGGTTGCAGCCCGCTGCACGCAGGTTAGTTAAATCCGCTTGAGTGTACTCTTGGTAGGCACCTTTCAAGTGCTCAGGGAACGGGATAGTTTCTACTGCGCCTTGGCCGTGGTACTTGATTACCGCTTTGGCGACTTCTTCAAAAGATTCAGCGTTACCAGAACCTAGGTTGAAAATACCTGATACACCACTTTGCATAAACCAAAGGTTAACGGCTGCCACATCGCCAACATAGACGAAATCTCGTTTGAACGTTTCGCTACCTGCAAACAGCTTCGGGTTTTCTCCCGCATTCATTTGGTTATTTAAGTGGAATGCTACTGAAGCCATAGAGCCTTTGTGTTGTTCACGAGGGCCATAAACATTGAAATAACGGAATCCTGTTACTTGAGACAGCTTCTCGCCATGTTCTTCAGCGTCTTGCCAGATACGACGAACGTAGTTATCGAACTGTTGCTTTGAGTAACCATAAACGTTTAATGCGCCTTCGTACTGTTTCTCTTCGATGAAGGTATCTGTCTCACCGTAAGTTGCAGCAGAAGAGGCGTAAAGGAAAGGAATCTCACGCTCAAGGCAGTAATGAAGTAACTCTTTTGAGTACTCATAGTTGTTGAGCATCATGTACTTACCATCCCACTCAGTCGTCGCAGAGCATGCGCCCTCGTGGAAAATGGCTTCGATGGGACCAAAGTCATCACCAGCCATGATTTGAGTTAGGAAATCATCACGATCCATGTAATCAGCGATATCAAGGTCGACTATGTTTTGAAACTTCTTACCGTTTTTAAGGTTATCGACAACTAAGATGTCATTAATGCCTTGCTCGTTAAGTGCTTTGATGATGTTGCTGCCAATCATGCCAGCGCCGCCAGTTACGATGATCATAAATAAATCCTAGTAAGTAATTAAACTGATGCAAGTATATCATGCAATAGTTGCTAGGCGTATAGGTCATGTGTGAGTCACTTACTTACCAAACGATGACTTATGTCTAACTCCTGGTGTGTAGAGCCTGTCGATTCTATACCTTTGATGTAGTAGTATTGCGTCAGCTAATTTAAAGAGCCCGCTGTGTAGCAAGTATGCCTGCTATCTACTTTGAACTACAAAAAGCGCTGGGGCTGGCGAGTAAGGAAGAAAGAGTATTATGACTATCACGCAAGAGCGTATGACCCATCTTAAGCAGCTAGAAGCTGAGTCTATTCATATTATGCGCGAAGTTGCGGCTGAGTTTGATAACCCAGTGATGCTTTACTCTGTCGGTAAAGACTCTTCGGTTATGTTACACCTTGCAAAGAAAGCTTTCGCACCAGGCGTTCCTCCCTTCCCGTTAATGCATGTTGATACGACATGGAAGTTTAAGGAAATGATTCAGTTCCGTGATTACATGGCTGAGAAGCTTGGTATGAAACTCATTGTTCACCAAAACCCTGAAGGTTTAGCGATGAACATTAGCCCGTTTGTACACGGTAGCTCAAAGCATACCGATATTATGAAGACTCAAGGCCTAAAGCAGGCTTTAGATAAGCATGGGTTTGACGCGGCATTTGGTGGTGCACGTCGTGATGAAGAAAAGTCTCGTGCAAAAGAGCGTGTTTACTCTTTTCGTGATGAACACCATCGTTGGGATCCAAAGAGCCAACGCCCAGAACTTTGGAATATTTATAACGGTAAAGTAAACCAAGGTGAGAGCATTCGAGTCTTCCCTCTATCTAACTGGACGGAGCTTGATATCTGGCAGTACATCTACCTAGAGAATATTGAGATTCCAAGCCTTTACCTAGCGGAGAAGCGTCCCGTGGTTGAGCGTGATGGGATGCTTATTATGGTTGATGATGAGCGAATGGAGCTTAAAGAGGGTGAAGTGGTTGAAGAGAAAATGGTTCGTTTCCGCACGCTTGGTTGCTACCCGCTGACTGGTGCGGTGGAATCAGAAGCAACAACGTTGCCTGAAATTATCCAAGAGATGTTGCTAACCACGACTTCAGAACGTCAAGGCCGTGCAATTGACCATGATAGCTCTGGTTCTATGGAGAAGAAAAAGCGTGAAGGCTACTTCTAAGTGGTTTTGTCTTGTTCTTTAGTGATATAGCTCTGTGTTAGTTACAGCACTTACTATTATAGGATTACTTCTCTGCCTGATATTCACTCAATATCGGGCAGTGTCGCTTTTTGTTGCTGCAACAATAATACTGTATATGTTTGGTCAAGTAGAACAAAATGAACTACTTTCCAATGTGACTAATAGTGCTGTTTTGACTTTAGTTGGTTTGATGATCGCGTCACTGGCATTAGAAAAAAGCCATTTGTTGACTTGGCTATCGAGCAAAATTTTCCATACGAGTTACCCCAAAACCTTATTTAATTTGGCTGTGTCCACGGCTTTCAGTTCCGCTTTCCTTAATAATACCGCTGTTGTCGCGACATTAATGGGGGGAGTGAAAAGAAATCAAGAGCATGTGCCGAACCGCTTGTTGATTCCATTATCCTACTTCGCCATATTAGGTGGGACCATTACTTTAATTGGTACTGCAACTAACTTGGTGGTTAATGCGCTACTCGTCGATATGGGACTACCCGAGCTAGTTTTTTTTGATTTTGCACCTGTCGGTTTAATTCTTTTAGTGAGTGTTGGTAGTGTGATCGCATTGAGTTGTCGTCACCTCAAGCGTGATACCGCAAGATCCGAGCCTAATCATGGTTATTTCATTGATGCAGAGGTGAACGATTCCAGTAAGTTAGTGGGTAGAACGGTTAAAGAGAATCAGTTGCGCTCTCTAGATGGGTTATTCTTAGCGGAAATTGTGAGAGGTAAACAGCTTATCACTCCTGTTACGCCTGAGACGATTATTGAAGCGAAAGATAAATTAGTATTTACCGGCGACGTTGAAAATATCAAACAATTAAAGCGGCTAGATGGAGTAGAGATCTTTGCTGATAATAGCCAACTACTAAGTAGTAATTTAACAGAAGTCATCGTTAGTCCAGAATCTGTATTGATCGGAAAAACGCTTAAGAGTAGTGATTTCCGTTCTCGCTTTGATGCCGCCGTGGTAGCGATTAACCGAGAAGGGCAACGCTTGTCTGGCAAATTGGGAGACCAAAAAATACAGTCAGGGGATAAGTTGGTTCTGGCGGTAGGGCAAGATTTTAATAAAAGACAGAACTTAACACGCAACTTTTTTATACTCAGTGGGATTGAGCTTAATAATACTCTGACTCCACTACAGAACTTATGCTCGATAGCTGGTTTTGTTTATGCGATTAGTATTTCTGCATTAACTGCGGTCAGTTTGCTGGAATCTATTGGAGCTTACATCGTGATAATGGTAGGCATTAAGGTTATCGATGGCACTACAATCCGCCGACGTTTTCCTTTTGAACTCTGGCTTATCTTAGTTTGCGCCCTTTCAATAGCACAAGCGTTTAGTGACTCAGGGTTAGCTGAAAGTATAACGCTGATGCTTTATCTGCTATTGGGGGAAGCATCCCCTTATATAGCTCTTGCAGTACTTTTTCTGGTAACTGTACTTATGACTGAAGTTATTACGAATACCGCAGCGGCGGCTATCATGTTGCCAATAGGTTTGTCATTAGCGAATGCATACCAAGTCAGCACAATGCCTTTTATCATGGGTGTGGCTTATGCCGCCAGCGCCTGCTTTATCAGCCCTTACGGCTACCAAACAAATTTGATGGTGATGAATGCAGGGGGGTATAGCTTTAAAGATTTTATTCGAGTGGGGTGGAAAGTCTCACTGAGCTATATCGTCGTAGCACTTATTGCTATACCACTAATATTTCCCTTTTAATGAATTATGAATCCATACAATAAAAAGCAAAATGAGTCAGTGAGTGATGATATTGTTTGGCACAATGCGACAGTATCCCCTCAAGAGCGTTCTGGATTAAAGCAACAGCAACCAGTCGTGCTGTGGTTCACTGGCTTAAGTGGTTCTGGTAAATCAACGATTGCTAATGCGGTTGAGAAAAAACTGTTGGAGTTGGGTAAGCACAGCTATCTGCTTGATGGTGATAATGTACGCCACGGATTAAACAAAGATTTGGGCTTTAGCGATGAAGATCGAGTAGAGAACATTCGTCGTATCGGTGAAGTAGCTAAGCTGTTTGTTGATTCTGGTGCAATTGTTCTGACTGCATTTATTTCTCCATTTATCTCAGATCGAACTCAAGTACGAGAGCTTTTAGACGATAAGCAGTTTTTAGAGGTGTTTATTGATACTCCGCTAGAGATATGCGAGCTGCGTGATCCGAAAGGCTTATATAAAAAAGCGCGTGCGGGTGAAATTAAACACTTTACGGGTATCGATTCCGAATATGAGGCGCCAACCTCTTCTGAGATACATGTAAGAACAGCTGGGGCGACTATTGAAGCGTGCGCACAGCAGATAATAGATACACTGACCGAAAAAGAATATATTTAGTATGCATTACGATGTTTTTAATGGTGATGCGGATGGAATTTTATCTCTCATCCAACTGCGCAAGTATGAACCCAAAAGTTCAACCCTAATTACCGGGGTTAAGCGAGACATCAAGTTACTACAAAAAGTAGCCCCTCAGGTGAACGTAAGCAGTGTTACTGCTTTAGATATTTCCATGGAAAAGAACCTCGATTCTTTGCATGAGTTATTAGACAGAGGTATCCCCGTTTTCTATTGTGATCATCATCGTACAGGTGAAGTGCCTCAAGCAGACAACTTTACTGCCTTGATCAATCTTGATGCTCAAATTTGTACAAGTTTACTGATCAATAAACATATTGGTGGACGCTACGTATATTGGGCGATTGCGGGTGCTTTTGGGGACAACCTAAACACTCAGGCAGAAAAGTTGGCTCAAGAGTGTGATTTGCAACTTGAACAGATTGAGTTTTTAAAAGAACTAGGTGTGTTAATCAATTACAATGGCTATGGAGCCACTCTGTCTGATTTGCATGTTGAACCTGCAGAACTGTTTGCTCAACTTATGCAGTATGAGTCACCGTTTGATCTGTTAGCAGACACTAACTCACCATACCATTTGCTTAAACAAAGGTATGAAAGTGATGTAAGTAATCTAGAAACGCTGGAAGCAAGCTTTACAACCTTGTCTGCAGAAGTGTATGTATTGCCTTGTGAAGCTTGGGCTAGAAGAATTAGCGGTGTATTTGGTAACCAATTGGCCAACCAATCACCGAGTAAAGCACATGCAGTGTTAACCCTGAATGCGAACGGAGAAGATTACACCGTAAGTGTAAGAGCACCTTTAGAAAATAGAACAGGTGCCGATGACGTGTGTAGTCAGTTTGCAACGGGCGGTGGTCGAAAAGCTGCAGCAGGTATTAACCAATTACCAAAGTCTGAAATAGAAAACTTCGTTCAGGCTTTAAATGAATTTTATAAGAAGTAGGAATAGGACATGTCACACTCTTCGGACCTTATTGCTAAAGATATCGAAGCATATCTAAAAGTGCATGAAAACAAGGATCTATTACGTTTTCTAACGTGTGGGAATGTGGATGATGGTAAGTCTACACTCATTGGTCGCCTACTTTATGATTCAAAGCTAATTTATGAAGACCAAATGGCGGCGATCGAGAAAGATTCCCAAAAGTTCAATACCACGGATGAAGCATTTGATTTAGCGCTACTGGTTGATGGCCTGCAATCTGAGCGTGAGCAAGGTATTACGATTGATGTTGCTTACCGTTACTTCTCTACCGATAAGCGTAAGTTTATTATTGCTGACACTCCAGGTCATGAACAATACACGCGTAATATGGTTACAGGTGCTTCGACTTGCGATTTAGCTATTGTGATGGTAGATGCTCGTCGTGGTATTCAGACGCAAACGCGTCGCCATAGCTACGTTTGTTCTCTATTAGGTATTAAGCACATTATTGTTGCTATCAACAAAATGGATTTAATGGAATATAGCCAAGAGGTATACCAGCAAATCAAAGCGGATTACCGCAAAATGGCAAAGAATTTCAATATTGATGATATCCGTTTTGTGCCAATTTCAGCGCTTAAAGGTGATAATGTAGTGACGCCAAGTGACAAAATGGATTGGTACCCGGGCGCGACATTAATGAAGTTGCTAGAAACGGTTAAAGTCGATAAAGATAAAAACCTAGAACACATGCGTTTTCCTGTGCAATATGTGAACCGACCAAACCTAGATTTTCGCGGGTTCTGCGGCACACTAGCGTCTGGACAAGTTCAGGTAGGCGATGACGTAACTGCATTGCCATCAGGTAAAACGTCTAAAGTTAAATCGGTATTCACACATGATGGTGAATTAGAAACGGCGCAGCCAGGCCAAGCAATTACTATCACTCTAGAAGATGAAATTGATATATCTCGCGGTGATATGATTGTTCATACAGGTCATGAACCTAACGTGACTAACCAGTGTGAAGCCCACCTTGTTTGGATGGGTGAACAGCCAATGCTGACGCATAAAGAATACTTGTTCAAGTTCGCAACTAAGAGCTGCTCTGGCAAGGTTGCAAACATCTACCATAAAGTGGATGTAAATACGCTTGAAAAGCATGCGGAAGAGGCTGAAAGTTTAGAGCTTAACGAGATTGCATTAACTAGCGTCAAACTTATGGATAATGTGGTGATGGATGAATACCATCAATTACCACAGACAGGCGCTTTTATAGTTATTGATCGCATTAGTAACGTAACGGTTGGTGCGGGTATGGTTCATCATGTTTACTCTGCTGAAGGTACGAACTCTCGCATTTATTCTGAAGCAGAGAAACAACTGAACGCCTATGTACGTAAATACTTTCCTGAGTGGGGATGTGAGAGGATAAAATGATAAGACAATTTAGACACTTATGGGAAGTTCTATCTTATGAGCAACGAAGAAAGCTAGGGCTATTGCAAATTATGGTAGTTGTAATTTCGTTGTTTGAGCTTGTTACTATTGGTATGATTGCTGGATTTATGGGAATTGTTTCAGACAAAAGTAAATTAGATGTTTACCTAAATAATTTGGGTATTACTCTACCAGAAAGTGCAACATTCAGTGTCGTGTTATTTTCTATATCGTGTTTGATTTTTATCTTTTTAACCGTGAGCTCTTTGCTATCTGTGCTTATGACAAAAAAAATAAATCAAATATCCTTAGGTTTTGGACATGACCTAACAGTTCGTTTGTTTGATTTTTATCAAACTCGAGACTGGATCTTCTATGTAAAGAATAACTCGAGCATTCTATCAAATCGAGTATTAATTGAAAGTAACCGACTTAAAAATGCCATACTTATGCCGGCGGTTAACATGTTGTCTCGACTGGTTTTTATTTTTTTTGTCAGTTTTGCTATATTATCATATGATATAGAAACGAGTTTACTTGTTATGCTGTTATTTGTTTCTGGTTACTTTTTTATTTCAATAATGATCAGGAAGCGGCTACAAAAAAATGGTTCTTTGATTTCAGAAGCGAACCAACAAAAAAGTAAGATAGTAAACGAGGCACTTACTAATACAAAATCTGCAATTCTTTTGGATAAAAGGAAATATTTTGTGGACTCTTTTGAAAAGCAAAGTTTTCTGCAATCACAAGCTCAGGCAAGCACTGTAACGATGGCAGGAGCTCCGAGATATATGATGGAGTGGCTAGCTTACATAGTTATGGTTCTTATCATTATGTTTAATTTAATTATTAAAGGTGATGACTTTTCAACCATGATTCCTTTGCTTACTGTTTATGGTTTGGCTGCTTTTAAATTACTACCGTCACTACAGCAGGTTTATAATAGTCTTGCTACAATCAAAGGTAACATTTCGGTGATAGACATCCTTAAATCGGAATTGTCTCTCAGTGTAATTGATAGCAAGCCAAGGGAGGATATACATCCAATACCCTTTGAAGAGTCACTTGAAATATCCCAAGGGTGTTTCTCATACGATAATAATGAACGATTGGCTTTAAACGAAATTAGCTTGAAGATTAGAAAGTATGAAAAAATTGGTTTTGTTGGTCATTCTGGTTCAGGAAAGTCAACATTAATTGATGTTCTTTGTGGTTTGTTGTCATTAAATCGAGGACAGTTTAAAGTAGATGGTAAAATTATAGAGGATCTATCTGCTTGGTATCATAATGTCTCTTATGTTCCTCAATCTGTGAACTTATTGGATGCTACGATTGCAGAAAATATTGCATTTGGTGTCGATTACGAAAAGATTGATTGGGATAAGGTTAATAAAGCTGTTGAACTTTCTTGTTTGACGGATCTCGTTGATAGCTTTTCTGAGGGTCTTAACAGCCAGCTTGGTGAAAATGGTATACAAATTTCAGGTGGTCAAAGGCAAAGAATCAGCATTGCTAGAGCATTATATGCAGAATCAGAAATTTTGATCTTCGATGAGGCAACTAGTGCACTGGATGGCATTACCGAAAACCAGATAATGGAATCTATTGAGAAATTATCAGGGAAAAAAACAATTATTATGGTCGCACATAGACTAAAAACTATTAGAAACTGCGACCGTATATATTTTATGAAACAAGGTGAGTTAGTTGATGAAGGTAGTTATCAGTATTTAGTTGATAATAATGAATGCTTTAGGGAAATGGATAAGTTTGCGTGATAGCTCACAAAAATGATTAATGTTTCTTATAGAACTAAGTAATTTAATGATTAGGTTTAAAATGTTAAATAATAAAAGAGTGTTAATCACAGGTGGTACGGGTTCTTTTGGTAAACAGTTTATTAAAACTATTCTAGAGCGCTATCCGGAGGTGGGAAAAATTGTTATATACTCACGCGATGAGTTGAAGCAATTTGAAATCAAACAACGATACCCTCAAAAAGACTACCCGCAGTTACGATTTTTTATTGGCGATGTTCGCGATAGAAACCGAATGATACAAGCGTGTGAAGGTGTTGATGTCATAATTCACGCAGCGGCAATCAAACAAGTAGACACTGCAGAATACAACCCAACAGAATGTATTAGAACAAATGTAGATGGTGCTGAAAATGTGATCAATGCAGCCCTTCAGTGTGGGGTCAAGGATGTTGTTGCTCTCTCGACAGATAAGGCTTGCGCTCCGATTAACTTATATGGGGCAACAAAACTGGCTTCAGATAAGCTGTTTGCTGCTGCGAATAATATTAAAGGGTCAAAAGATATTCGTTTTAGTGTAGTCCGTTACGGTAATGTCATGGGCTCTCGGGGATCTGTAATTCCATTCTTCATGCAGAAAAAAGAAGAGGGCGTTTTACCTATTACTCATGAAGATATGACTCGCTTTAATATATCTCTTCAAGATGGTGTAAATATGGTGATGTATGCGCTTGAAAACCACTTAGGTGGGGAGATCTTTATTCCTAAGATTCCTTCATACAAAATTCTAGATATTGCTGAGGCCGTTGCTCCTGGGATGCCAACTAAGATCGTTGGTATTCGCCCAGGAGAAAAACTTCATGAAGAAATGATTACAGATACCGACTCTCTTAATACGATCGACTTAGGTCGCTATTACGCGATTCTTCCATCTGTGTCTTTTACATACACAGAAGATGAATACATTAATCATCATAAAGCTGAAAAAGTACCGTTTGGTTTTAAGTATAATTCAGGTACCAATACTGAATGGGAAACTGTTGACGGTTTGCGCGAATTAATTAAAGAGCACGTAGACCCTAGTTTTACAGTGTGAGATAAGCCATGATTCCTTACGGTAAACAAGATATTACTCAAGAAGATATTGATAGTGTTCTTGATGTATTGAAGTCGGATTTTTTGACTCAGGGACCACAAGTGCCTGCGTTTGAGCAAGCACTTATTGAGCATACTGGTGTTAACTATGCGTTAGCTGTGAACAGTGCGACTTCGGCACTACATATTGCTTGTCTTGCTTTAGGTTTAGGTAAAGGAGATTGGCTTTGGACATCTCCTATAACTTTTGTCGCGTCAGCAAACTGTGGTTTGTATTGTGGTGCTCAGGTCGATTTTGTTGATATTGATCCAGACACTTACAATATGTGTCCTCAACGTCTAGAGAAAAAACTGATTAAAGCAAAAGCTGAAGGCAAGCTGCCAAAAGTGGTGGTGCCTGTGCATTTGTGTGGTCAGCCATGTGATATGGCAGCAATCGGTAAGTTGGCTAAGGAGTATGGCTTCAAATTGATTGAAGATGCTTCGCACGCCATTGGCGCCAGATATCAAGACCAACCGATTGGGAATTGTGAATACTCGGATATTACCGTATTTAGCTTTCACCCTGTTAAAATAGTCACCACTGCTGAAGGAGGTGCTGCACTTACAAACAGTAAGGAGCTCGCTGATAAGATGGCACTGCTACGGAGTCATGGCATTACTCGCGATCCTGAACTAATGAGTGGCGACTCTCACGGTGGTTGGTACTATCAGCAAATTGATTTAGGTTTTAATTATAGGATGACCGAACTTCAAGCATCACTCGGCGTTAGTCAAATGAAACGTCTTGACGAGTTTGTGTCTAAACGTCATCAATTAGCTAAACGTTACAATGAAAAACTAGCCAACTTACAGCTAGTGTTGCCATATCAGCTGCCTGAAACTTACTCTGGTTTGCACTTGTTTGTCATTCGTTTAAGTCTAGACAAGCTGAAATTAACTCATAAACAGATATTTGATGCACTACGCGAGCGCGGTATCGGTGTTAACCTCCATTACATCCCAGTTCACACTCAGCCTTACTATCAAGATATGGGCTTTGCGGAAGGAGATTTCCCTGAATCTGAGCGTTATTACCAAGAAGCTATCTCACTTCCTATGTTTCATGGAATGACCAAACTACAGCAAGACACTGTAATTAACACTTTGGCGGATATTTTGCGAGGACACTGATGAAAGTTGCAATCATACCGGCTCGCGGTGGTAGTAAGCGGATTCCGAGAAAAAACATTAAACCATTTCACGGTAAACCTATGATCGCTTATTCGATAGAAGCTGCTAAAGCATCAGGCTGCTTTGATAAAGTCATAGTTTCTACGGACGATTCAGAAATCGCCGAAGTCGCAACAACATATGGTGCGGAGGTACCGTTTTTGCGCCCCACGGATATTTCGGATGATTATGCAACAACAATGGATGTCATGGCTCATGCTATCCATTGGTGCCAAAGTGAAGGCTGGGATGTTGAAGCAGTTTGCTGTTTATATGCGACTGCACCATTTGTAATGCCAGAGGACTTGCGGCAAAGTTATGCCCTTTTGCGAGACACTGACGTACAATTTGCCTTTAGTGCAACCTCATTTCCATTCCCAATTCAAAGAGCTATCAAACTTGATGAGTTTGGCTCGGTTTCTATGTTTTCGCCTGAGAATGAACAGGTAAGATCGCAAGATCTTGAAGAAGCTTACCATGATGCAGGGCAGTTTTACTGGGGAAAAACGAGTGCATTTTTAGCAAAGCTCTCTATGTTTTCTTCTCACTCTAAGGCTGTGATCCTACCTCGTAATCGAGTTCAAGATATTGATACTCCAGAAGATTGGGAATTGGCGGAGTCCTTGTTTTCGGCGCTAAAGCTCGCTAAGTAACAAATAGGGTATGCTATGAAGGTTATTTTTCGGGTTGACGCCTCTGTATTGATCGGCAGTGGCCACGTTATGCGATGCTTAGTCCTTGCTGAGGCTTTGAGTAAAAATGGACACCAAGTTGAATTCGCTTGTTCTCCACTAAAAGGAGATATGCGAACGTTTATTTGTGAGCGTGGCTTCAATGTTATCACCCTTACTGAGCCTCAAAGCATCATCGAACCACAGCATAACGCTGACTATAAGGCTTGGCTTCAAAAGAGTGTCACAGAAGACGCACAAGACTTCTTAGCAGCGGTCAAGGCGGCAGATCTTGTTGTTACTGACCATTACGCTATTGATGCTGAATGGCAAGAAAAAATCGTTGCAGTACTAGATTGTTGCTTGCTTGCTATCGATGATTTAGGACGATGCCATAGAGCTGACTTGGTTCTAGATCAAACCTTAGGGCGAAGTGAAGTGGATTACGCTTCGTCCAATACCAAGGCTCTCGTTGGCAGTGAGTATGCGCTGTTGCGAATGGACTTCTCTAATAAGCGAGAAGCCGCTCTTTCTAGGCTGTTATCTGATCAATCTCTTAGAGTTCTTGTCTCTATGGGAGGGGTTGATGCTCCAAACGCGACACTGAAAGTTTTAAAGAACCTTTGCTGTCAAGTCAATGCCGATTTTACCGTTTTGTTGCCCTCTAGAGCTCCTCATTTTCAACAGGTTAGGGCGTGGTGTTTATCGCAACCCAATGTTCAACATCAAGAATTCGTTTCTGATATGGCGAGTTTAATGCTAGAGCATGATATTGCGATCGGAGCGCCAGGAACCACCAGTTGGGAAAGGGCTTGCCTTGGTTTGCCGAATATTATTGTCCCTCTTGCTGAAAACCAACAACTTATTTGTGAGCAACTTATTAAGCATGATGCGGCTGTCCATGTTGATATCAAGGATATCCCATCGACGTTGCTAGACGCCTTTATGAGGGTGCTCGAAGGGTGGTCTCAGTTTAAAGAAGCTAATCTTGCTCTTTGTGATGGACGAGGAGTTCGACGAGTCATCTTTGAAATAGAGCAATTAACCAGCAAAAAGCGTGACGGGGTGTTTTTGCAATATGCATCTCAAGACGATATAGCACTGATATATGAATGGCAAAGTCATCCAGATACTAGAAAATATGCGCTTACAACTAATGTACCAAAATGGAGTGAGCATCAGATTTGGATGTCGAGAAAGCTGCAATCCACGTCTGATTATTTTTACATGATTGTCAATAGCGTGGATCGAAGTAAAGTCGGCGCTGTACGTCTAGATAGAATTAGATCAGGGCATTACCTCGTTTCTATATTTGTCGATCCTAATAGTTATGGGAAGGGAGTTGCATTCCAAGCACTAAATGCAATCGATGCGATTCACCCTGATGTCACGTTGCATGCAACAGTATTGGAAGCAAATGTTGCATCTCAACGACTATTCAAAAAAGCTAGTTATCAACAAGTTGATGAAGAAAGCTATATCCGACAACCAATTGATTGAGGCAAAAATGAAGCCATACATTACGATTGACGGCCGCAAAATCGGGCCGGATTATACACCATATATTATTGCAGAACTCTCCGCTAATCATAATGGTGATATCAACCGTGCTTTCCAAATTATGGAAGAAGCGAAAAAAGCGGGTGCGGATGCAATTAAATTACAAACTTATACCCATGAGACAATCACAATGGATTGTGACTCTGAGGAGTTTCAAATTCATGGTGGTTTATGGGATGGTCAAACTTTGTATGAACTTTACAAAAGGGCGCATATGCCTTGGGAATGGCATGAGCCACTATTCGAAAAAGCGCGAGACCTAGGTATTACTATTTTCAGTTCTCCTTTCGACTTTAATGCTGTTGAGCTATTAGAAGAACTCGATGCACCAGCATATAAGATCGCTTCATTTGAAGTTATTGACTTACCTCTAATCAAACGCGTTGCTCAAACTGGCAAGCCAATGATTATTTCAACAGGCATGGCAAATGAAGAAGAAATTGCTGAAGCTATTAAAACAGCAAGAGATAATGGTTGTCAGGAATTAGTCGTACTTCACTGTGTTAGTGGTTATCCAGCGCCTGCAGAACAATATAATCTAAGAACAATTACAGATATCGCTGAGCGCTTCGATGTACTGTCAGGGCTGTCAGATCATACTATTGATAATGCTACGGCAGTAACATCAGTGGCGCTTGGTGCTTGTTTAATAGAGAAGCACGTAACTATGGATCGTAACGGTGGCGGTGCCGATGATAGTTTTTCTCTTGAACCGCCAGAGCTGAAAGCACTTTGCCAAGATACAAAAACAGCTTGGCAGGCTTTGGGTTATGTAAATTACGAAAGAACAGAAGCAGAAAAAGGTAATGTAAAGTTTCGCCGCTCTCTTTATGTTGTCAAAGATGTAGCTGAAGGTGAGATCTTTACGTCAGAAAATGTGCGAAGCATTCGCCCTGGATTTGGTCTTGCGCCTAAGCATTATGAAGCAATTTTAGGAAAAAAAGCTAAGCAGAGCGTCATGCGAGGAACACCTCTTACTTTTGATGTGATTGAGACTGTAAAGTAATGAAATATTGTCAAAAATGCCTGACGACAGACTTACGACCTAATGCGTCTTTGTCTGGTGGGATCTGTATTGCTTGCCGCTATTCAGCTTCAGAGCATCACGAGAACGTGAGCCTGAAGCTTAAGTTACTACAAGACAAGATCCAAAACAGTCGCCAAAAGCAAAGAAAAAAAGGGGCTTACGATTGTATCGTTGGTGTTAGTGGAGGTAAGGATAGCACACGTCAGGCTCATTGGGTTAGGGACCGGTTAGGGTTGAGACCTTTATTGGTTTGCTGTGCCTACCCACCTAAACAGATGTCTGAAATTGGCGCTAAGAATCTCACCAACCTGATTGAGATGGGATTTGATGTGATAGTCGCGACCCCTGCTCCTCAAACGGCCGCTCAGCTTGCTCTAGAGTCATTTAAACAATTTGGGAATGTATGTAAGTCGACGGAAATGTCTCTGTTTTCGACTGTTCCTCGTTTGGCTATTGAGTTAGGTGTTAATACCATCTTTTGGGGGGAGAACCCAGCCTTACAAGTCGGTGATGCTGCAGTAGAGGGGGTTGATGAGTTTGATGGCAACAACTTACGTCGTCTAAATACACTCACCGCTGGCGGAACTGATTGGCTGAAAGAGGCTGTTAAGTCCCCTTATCATGCTGAGCATTACTTATACCCAGATGAAATTGAGTTTGAGCGCAAGAAAATTAATATTTTCTATTTAGGTCCTGCGTGGGATGATTGGAGCAATGATGATAACTCAATATATGCATCGTTACAGGGACTTACTTTACGCCCAGGAGAAGAGATGGAAACGGGTGATCTTTCCAATGCTTCTATGCTTGATGAGGAATTTACTAATATCAACATGATGCTCAAGTACTACAAGTTTGGTTTTGGTAGGGCAACGGATGCGGTGAATGAAAAAATCCGAGCCGGTAAACTCACACGTGAACAAGGTATTGAGATTGCCGAAAAGTACGATGGCCTATGTTCTGATCGTATTGTTAAGAGCTATTCGGACTATGTTGGAATAACGGTTGATGAGTTTTGGAACATTGCCAATAAATGGGTGAACGCTTCTATTTTTGTTATTCGCTCTGGTCAACGCCCAATCAGAAAGTTTACTGTCGGAGTCGATTATGAAGGTTGATATCTTAGATATTGGTAGTGGTAATATTCGTTCAGTTAAAAACTGGATTGAGACGTCAAACGTTTCCACGCGGATTGTCACTCAGCCTGATGATATACAGTCTGAAATGTTAGTATTGCCAGGTGTTGGCTCCGCGGGCTCTTATATGCAACGTATGAAGGCTGGTAATTTTGATGAAGCGATCAAGGCTCATGTTGATAAAGGTTGTCGATTGATGGGGATCTGTTTAGGTTTTCAGATAATGATGGAATACTCAGAAGAAGATGGGCATGTTGAAGGCTTAGGGTTTCTTGATGGACATGTAGAACGTCTGATTGGGCAAGTGTCTCATAATGCATGGGAGCCACTTTCGTTCCGTCGCCAAGAGATGGCAGGGCAGTCATTTGGTAGTCGGCATCATCTTACACAAAAGCGCATTTTCAATGGCCGTGTTTTTTACAACCATGAATATGGTGTAATGAATAAAAGTCAAGACGCTTTTTCTCTTCCAGTGAGTAGTGCATTTTCTCAATACAGTGGTTTGTTGGTTAAAGACAATATCATTGGTATTCAGTTTCACCCGGAGAAAAGTCAAATCTCGGGAACAGACTTAATCAACATGATTCTATAGGGAGAGAACATGCGAGTTGGTTCTACCGTATTATTGCATGCCCAGCGTTGTGTGCAGTCATACCATTGGAGTACTTTGCGTCCGCTTGGTGATTTACAAAGTGTGTTGGATTCATTGGAGGAATACCAATGTGATGAAGTCGCAATCATTCGTCCTGTCAGAGACCAAGATACGTATGCTCAGTTTGAAGCAGATATTCAAGTTTTACACCGGTTGAAGACGATGACGCCAATTAGTTTTGGTGGAGGAATTCGTTCACTTAAGCATTTAGCTTTATTGAATGACATTCCTGTTGAAAGGTTAGTTTTCTCTTCAGCATTCTTAGCTAAAGATCGTGCGTTATTGGATGAAGCTAAGAACCTTTTTGGTCATCAGGCGATTCAATGCTTGCTACCAATAAGAGCACTTAATGAGAACTTGGAAGTTTTCTGTTCCGAAAAGTCGACCTTTGTTAACATTGATGATGTTGATTTTTCTTTCATTCAATCCTACGCGAATGAGATTATATTGTTCGATGTTACCTATGAAGGTGAACATAACCAATTTGATTTTGAATTATTGTCAACGCTACCGATTGAAAATAGCAAACTCATCGTGAGTGGTGGTATTGGTCAAGAGTCGGTGAAAGTAGCAAGCGAGAAAGGTCTTGCTTCTGTATTGATTGATAACAAAGTCTTACATAAAGAATATTCGATTAAGAGCTACAAACATGCTGCCAAATTGTTCTAAATGTCACTACCCTCTTAATCACCCATTTGGGCTCACAATCAATGAACGAGAATGCTCAGGGTGTTTGACTCATAAAGAAAAAGATCAGATCAATTGGGATGACAAAGCAAATGAACTGAACCTTATATTAGGTAGATTTAAAAAGCAACGTCGTCGTTATGACTGCATTGTTCCTGTTGTTGGGGATGCTGAAGATTATTATACCTTGAGTAAAGCGCTGGGTGCAGGATTGTCTCCTTTAGTGGTTTGTGTAAATGATTACTTCAAAAATGACATAGGTTGGCATAACCTTCACAACTTGATTACTCATTTTGATGTCGACTCATTCGTGTTCAACCCAGATATACGGGTGTACAAAGATCTTGTTCGCACATCACTTCGTAAGCTTGACCATATAATGCTGCCCTTCCTCCAGTTACATACAGCTTTTCCTATGCATGTCGCCTATGAAAGGAAAATTCCACTCATTATCTGGGGACAAAACCAAGCCGTCGAGCAAGTAGGAAAGTTCTCTCATCATGATAGTGCAGAAATGAGTCGTTGGAACCGTCGAGAGCACGATTTGTTTGGTGTAGAAGTTGGGCATCTAATTGGTAACGGAGCTCAGGTTGATGAGCGCGATTTGAATTATTATCGCTACCCAGAAGTAAGTTCTATTGCTCGTCGAGGCGTCAGAGGGCTTTATTTGAGTAACTACATGCGTTGGGATCCAATTGCACAAAACCAAGCGATGACGGAATTTGGTTTTATTCCAGAAGCTAACACTTCCACATTTGATGTCTATGAGCGGGCAGGAAGCTCGGTGTATTATCGTCTGCATGATTTGCTGAAACTGAAACGGGTAGGTTACCGTAAGGTGAATGATCACATCGCAAGAGAAATTCGCCACGGTCGATTAACTAGCGAAGAAGGCATAACTTTGAGTAGGCATTATGGTCAGAGCAAAGTCTATGTTAAACCTTTTTTTGATTGGCTGGGCGTGACAAAAAGCGGCTATGACTGGTTTAAAAAACATCGTTTAGAGTCTGTCAGTGGCTTGATATCAGAAAGTCAAAGTGAATCGAATTCAACCATTAATTTACCGGAAATGCTTAATAACGTAATATCACCGGTAAAAACTCCAAAAGAGCACCACATTATCTTTGGAAAAGGCGTTACGATTTAAAGTAGGAAAAAATGAAAAAGATTGTGTTATTTGGCAGTGGTACTGTCGCAGAAAAGAATTTAAACCTTAGACCGGCGTTTATTGTCGACAACAATATTGATCTTCATGGTACCTTTTTTCATGGGATAGAGGTCAAACCACCAGAAACGCTAAAAGGCGATTCCGATAACTTTAAAGTAGTGGTATGTACAACTTCGGTTGGAGAAGTTAAAAAACAACTAGAACACTATGGGTATGTTTGGGGGGATAATGCTGTAGTTGCTAGCCTATTAGAAGAAAGAATGGAGATGTCTGAGCTTGAAGAACGTAAGTTTCAGTTTCTAATCAGTAGTGGTCTGCCATCTTCTGTAGAGTCGTTTTCTGGTGGTGGTATCTATCTAGTATCTGAGACAGAAAGCTATCCAGAGATAAAAAAAATCTACGAAGGGAATACTCACGGTCTAATAAAAAATGGAAACGGGTATGTTTTTTCATGCCAAGGAAAAGGCTTGGTCTTTCTGAATTCAGAGTTCAAAGAAGAGAAGGTCATTGAACTGAGAGCTGGCCTAAGGCCTCATGGAATTAGGAGATATAATGGTCTTTGGGTCTTAGTGTCGAGCTATAAAGACTCAATTATTGGTGTAAATGACGCCGGTGATGAGGTTTTTGAATATAAATTTAGCTCTAAGATTGATTCATATGAAAGTGCTCAGCATCATTGCAATGATCTAGATATTGTAGGAGATTATGCATATGTTTCTATGTTTTCTATAACTGGTAACTGGAAAAGGAATAGTTTCGATGGTGGAATTATGGAAGTTAACCTAGTCAATGGTGAAATGAAACCTGTAATTAATAACTTAACGATGCCACATAGTGTGACATGTGATGAGTCTGGCTTAAAAGTTTTGAATTCCTTCAAGGGAACGTTCTTAGGGAGTAACTTCGATGTATTAGCAACTTTACCTGGGTTTGTTCGAGGATATGACTCAGATGATAAGTACCATTATATTGGTGAAAGCAAGAATAGAAACTTTTCCCGTATGAGTACCGGCAGGACGCCAGTATCAATCGATACAAAAATTACTATTATTGATAGAAAATTTGGTTTTTGTCGAAGTGTTTACTTGCCTAATCCGATATCAGAAGTGCATTCTGTAATTAAGTTGTAGGTTTTCAATGAAAGATAGTTTGTTTGTTAACTTCGTCCCTACGTTATGCATAACATCTTTTTTTAAGAAAAAAAAAAAGAGTGGTTTACGAAAAGAAAAAATATCACGAAGAGTGAAGTTGTTCCGATTTATCAAAGCTTTACTTTACTTTAAAGGATTGAATTTAAAATACGACGCTATCGCATTCACTGCGAGTAATTCAAGGCGGTTAATAGATGGTAAGTATATTAGTGGTACAGTTGACTGTTTAACTAGAGATATGAAGGCTCTAACAATTGAGAGATTAGTTGATTTTGATTTGAAATCTAGGGATGTCTATTCAAAATCACTATTATCAGAAGTGTATATAGATATATTTGCTTATTTTTATAAACTTTTCCTACTTAATTCTAGGAAAGGGGAGTATTCCAAATTAATTGGAAATGTTGATTTGGAATTCCATAAGGAACTAGGTTTTAATAATATTGATAAAATAGCTAAAACACATTATTCAAAATATTTGATTGTTAAGTTTATTCTTAGATCTTTAAAGGTAAAGGTTGTTTTTATTGATTGCGCTTATGAACGGTTTTGGCTTGTTCAGGCATGTAAGTGTCTAAATATCCATGTTGTAGAAGTGCAGCATGGCCAATTTACTGAAATTCATGAAGGATACTTTCCTCTTATTGATTATAAACATCCACAGTCATCTGTTGATGAAATATTAGTCTACAGTGAATATTTTTCCAATCTACTCTCGACTTCAAGATCTTTTAATTCTGTTAATAAGATTCCAGTTGGGAGTTTTTTTGTCGACTACTATCAGAGTAAAATAATTGATGATGCGAGATGTGAACATTCATTTTGTGTGAGCTTGGCGTCAATCTATGATGAAGAATTAATTAATAGGATTTTACCGTTTTTTGAAACTAATAAGAGCTACAAGTGTTATTTGTTTCCAAGGGGGAGGGAGCGTGTCTTTTTTGATAATTTAACTCTTCCTTTAAACGTTTTTGTCATGTGGGACGAGAATATTTATGAAAGACTAATTAAATGTAGATATCATATAACAGTGAACTCTACATGTGCTTATGAAGCATCGGCACTTGGTTGCTATAATATTATAGTTGATCCATGTATATCAGACTTCTTTACATTGAGAGTTGAAATTATAAATAAGAAATTAAACCTCTCTAATGAGAAGTATTTATTTGTTTCGAAAGCATGCGATTTTGTTCATGAAATGTATTCGTTTTTAAAGTTAGAATCAAGTGAAAAGTCACACTATTGGTTTTTAAATGATTACATTAATAATGTGGATGAGTACATGTCAAAAAATATTTATCCTAAAATTGACTTATAGGTGTTATTCGTGACTTTAAATAGAAACAAGGTATTAAGGTTTCTTTCAAAGAAATTAAAGTTTTTTTTAAAAAAAGCTTATGTTTTTGCTCTAAAGACTTGTATTAGAGGTCCCATAAATCCTTATATAAAAGAAAGTGTTGAATCATTAGGTTTGAATGAAAATAGATCGGTGGATTATGAGGGAACCTTGCCTCTTGAACTAAATAAATGGCTGAAGTTTTTACCTGAAAAAAAATCATATGTTGCTATTGATTTTGGTTCTGGAAAAGGCCTTGCGGTTAAAACGCTTAATAATAATAATAAAATAGATAAGGTTTACGGAGTTGAAATATCTAAGAAGTTGTATGAGCAATCAAAGATTTTTTTGTCATCAGAGGTTAATGATGAAACAGTGGAATTAATCCATTCTGACGCAGTTTCTTTAACACCGGACATATTGAGAAATGTTAATTTGTTTTATTTTTACAACCCATTTCCTGAATTGGTTTTTAAAGAGGTTATGAAAGTTATTCATAATTCTATTGAGGAGAGAAAAAGAGATTTTTATATTATTTACTTTAATCCAGTTTATGACGAGTTAATATATGATTTTTTTCCAAATATAAACTCTTTCGAGTTAGATAATTTTTTTTCTAATGCTAAGACAAGAATTTACTATGAAAGAAAAATATAGAATATTGTGTGAAAAAGAAAAGTCAATTCCACTTTTCAGTCAAGCTTGGTGGTTAGACTGCGTATGCGGGAAAGATGACTGGGATGTTTGTCTTGTTGAAAAAGGTGGCGTGATTATTGCCTCTATGCCTTATTACATTACTACCCGATATTGTTTTAGTTATTCAGTCCAACCTAAGCTAACTCAAAACTTGGGCCCTTGGATTCGACAGAGTGACGCGAAATACAGTAAAAGGTTAGGGCATGAAAAAAAAATACTAACTGAATTATTTAGTCAGCTTCCCAAAACTCATCATTTTCAACAGAATTGGGATCACAAGTTTAATAATTGGCTGCCAATTTATTGGCTCGGTTATGTTCAGTCCACAAGATATACTTATCGTTTAAATGATTTGTCTAATTTAGATGGAATTTATAGAGAAACATTAGCTAATATAAAAACAGACATAAAGAAGGCTATAAATAAATATTCCTTGGTTGTTACAGATGAGCTGCCATTTTCTGAATTTTTAAAACTCAATCACCAGACTTATTTAAGACAATCTATAGATGTTCCATACTCAGATCAGTTTGTATCTTCTCTCATCAGTGAAGCTAAGTTGAGAAATCAAGCTAAATGGCTTATAGCTAAGGATGCTGATGGAAGAAATCATGCCGGTGTATTGATCGTCTGGGATGAAAATTCGGCTTATTATTTGATGGGAGGAGGAGACCCTGAGTTAAGAAACAGTGGGGCAACAAGCCTCTGTATGTGGGAGGCAATTAAGTTTTCAGCTACAGTGACTAAGAGCTTTGATTTTGAAGGTTCTATGTTAGAGTCAGTAGAGCGTTTTTTTAGGGCGTTTGGTGCAGAGCAAACACCTTATTTCTCGATATCAAAAACAACCTCTAAGATATTGAAAATCAGAAATGCGCTTAAGGAAATTATTTGATGATCCTTTGCTTATTACCTAATATATGTGCGACCGAAATGAAGTATACGGTTAAATATGTATTAGAACGGTTGTTTGATAGTGAAATAAAATTTGGCGATGCAGCCAGTGACGAAATTATAATGTCGTCGGGTTTCAGTAATTGGTTATCTTTATCAATCCCTTTCTTTGAACTAGCACATAATAATTGGCTTGGTGAGGAAACCTTGCCAAAAACCTGTAGAGTATATGAAGATAATGAATTCGTTCAAGAAACATCTGAGACTTTACCTGTTATTTATGGTGAGCCAAGTATTCAGTTTAATAGTAAGAGTGTTCACTGTCAGATAGATATATTTGGTACTATTTTTTTCTTACTTTCGAGGTATGAAGAAGGAGTCAAAGGAGTCGCACTAGACGAGCATCAACGCTTTCCTTCCACTAGTTCGGTTGCATATAAGTTCGGTTTCTTAGAACGCCCATTAGTCGATGAATATATTCAGTTACTAGGCTCTTTGATGTCTCGACTTTGGCCTGAACTCCAGAAAAAAGAGTTACAGTTCCGTAAATTGATTACTTGTGATGTTGATTGGCCATTTGACCCAAGTACACTTTCAATAACATCAACAATACGAAGTTCACTTAGTGATGTAATTAAGCATAGAAATCTATCGTCTGCTATTAATCGTTGGGTTACATTTTCCATGGATAAATTTGGGTTCTCGTATGGTGATAAGATAAGAAATGAAATTTCATGGATCATGGAAAAGAATGAAGAGGTGGGGAATAAGGTTGCATTTTATTTCATAACTGTATGTACTGATGAAAAATATGATTCAGAATTTGATTTTGATTCACCCAAGATGCGTAATTTGTTCCGTGAGATTCATTCTAGAGGTCATGAAATCGGATTGCACCCTGGCTATCATTGCTTTAACAATTCAGAAAATTTTGCTCGTTCTGCTAACGCGCTGAAAAGAATATTAAAAGAAGAGGCAATCGAGCAATCGGTCCTAGGTGGCAGAATGCATTTCCTTAGATGGGATTCAAAGGTCACTCCTAAGCTTTGGGAAGACCACGGATTCGATTATGATTCAACATTATCTTTTGCTGATAGCTCCGGATTTCGCTGTGGAACAAGTCACCCTTTCCCCATGTACGACCTACTTAATAGAAAACCACTGAATGTTATTCAGCGCCCATTAATCAATATGGAATGTACTATCATTGCTCCTCGTTACGAAGGTCTAGGTTACACTGATAAAACACTTAGTCGGTTTGAGTTATTTAAAGATAAAGTAGAAAAACATAAAGGCGAGTATGTATTGCTTTGGCATAATACCCATTTCGGATATCAAGCTGATAAAGACATCTATACAAAATTAATATAACTAATGGAATTCTTATGAAAAAAATTAAAATAGCAATTGTTGGTTGCGGTCGGATTTCAAAAAATCACTTTGGTTCTATCGAGCAACTAAATTCTGAATATGAACTGGTTGCTATCTGTGATAATAATAGAGATGTCTTAGAAGAACATAAGAAGAAATATGGAGTAGCAGCTTATACTTCTATTGATGAGTTGCTAGCAAAGGAAGAGTTAGACTTAGTAACTCTTTGTACCCCTAGTGGTATCCACGCATCTCAAACAATCAAAGCGGCAGAAGCTAAAGTACACGTTATTACGGAAAAGCCAATGGCAACCAAGTGGGAAGATGGCTTGGCTATGGTTAAAGCTTGTGATGAAGCTGGAGTTAACCTTTTTGTTGTGAAGCAGAACCGTAAGAATTCAACACTGCAATTGCTTAAGCGTGCGGTGTCTGAAAAACGTTTTGGTAAGATTCATATGGTACACTTCAATGTGTTTTGGACTCGTCCTCAGGAATATTATGATCGTGCTGAATGGTCCGGAACCTGGGATATGGATGGTGGTGCTTTTATGAATCAAGCTACTCATTACGTAGATTTAATGCACTGGCTTGTTGGGCCTATAGAAAAAATTCATGCAATCACATCGACACATCGTGATATCGAAGTAGAAGATACTGGGGTTGTAAATATTAAATGGAGAAATGGGGCTTTGGGCTCAATGGCTGTGACTATGTGTACGTATCCAAAAAACCTTGAAGGTTCGATAACAATTTTAGGTGAAAAGGGTACAGTGCGTATCGGTGGTGTCGCTGTCAATGATATCCAAGAGTGGACGTTTGAAGATTCATGTGATTATGATAATGAGATTCAAAATGCCAACTATCAAACAACTTCAGTATATGGTTTTGGTCATCCTCCTTACTTCCAAAACGTAGCCGATGTATTACGTGGTAAGGCAAAAGCAGAAACGGATGGACGTGAAGGTCTGAAGTCTCTTGAGTTGCTTATTGGCATCTACCGTTCTGCTCGTGACAAAAAAGAAATCGGCCTGCCTTTAAACTTATAATGTATTGAGTTAAAGAGAATGAAACTAGATAATTTAAAAATTGGTATCGTAGGCTTAGGCTATGTTGGTCTACCGCTTGCTGTAGAGTTTGGTAAACAGTATTCGACGATTGGCTTTGATATTAACCAGCATCGCGTCAATGAGTTAAAATCAGGTAATGACTCAACATTGGAATGCACACCTAAAGAATTAAAAAGTGCGCCACTATTAAGCTATACTTCAGAGTTAAGCGCCATACAAAAGTGCAATTTTTATGTTGTTACGGTACCTACACCAATTACAGACGATAACACTCCAGATCTAACACCATTAAAAAAAGCTTCTGAAGCACTTGCTAAGGTCATTTCTTCTGGAGATGTTGTAGTCTTTGAATCTACGGTGTATCCAGGGGCTACTGAAGATATCTGTATTCCTCTAATTGAGAAGCTATCAGGTTTGGTATTCAACAAAGACTTTTATGCGGGTTATAGCCCTGAGCGTATAAATCCAGGTGATAAAGTTAATCGTTTAACCACTATCATGAAGATTACGTCAGGATCAACTCCTGAAATTGCTGACTTTGTGGACTCTGTTTACTCGTCTATAATTGATGCCGGAACTCATAAAGCATCTTCGATTAAAGTAGCTGAGGCAGCCAAAGTTATCGAAAATACGCAGAGAGATTTAAATATTGCTATTATTAATGAGTTTGCAAAAATCTTTAACAAATTAGATATCGATACAGAAGAAGTTCTAAAAGCTGCAGGCACCAAGTGGAACTTCTTACCATTTAAACCTGGTTTAGTTGGTGGTCATTGTATTAGTGTTGATCCGTATTATTTAACACATAAAGCTCAAGAGGTAGGTTATCGTCCAGAAGTTATTTTAGCCGGTCGTCGGATTAATGATGGTATGGGTGAATATGTAGCTACTCAATTAGTTAAAAAGCTTGCTAGTAAAAAAATTCACGTTGATGAAGCGAAGGTATTAATAATGGGCTTTACGTTTAAAGGCGATTGTCCTGATGTTCGTAATACCAAAATCATCGACATTGTAAAAGAGTTAAAAGACTTCAATATGACTGTTGATGTCTATGATTCGTGGGCATCTTCTGAAGAGGTTTATTACGAGTACGGAATTGAGTTAGTTACTGAGCTTAAAGAGAATGAATACGATGCTATTGTTTTAGCTGTTGATCATACTGAAACTAAGACTATGGGAGTTTCTAAGTTAAGATCTTTAGGTAAGCCGGAACATATTCTTTATGACGTGAAACATGTTTTAGCTATCGGAGAATCGGACTTGCGGTTATGAAAATTACGGGTTCGTAAATAAAAGGGTCAATCATGAGTTTTTATAAGCATGAAACAGCTATCATTGACGATGGTGCACAAATTGGTAAGGATTGCCGAGTATGGCACTGGGCACATGTTTGCTCTGGGGCAATAATTGGCGATGAAGTTTCTATAGGACAAAATGTTTTTGTTGGAAATAGAGCTTTAATTGGTAATAAGTGTAAAGTTCAAAATAACGTGTCTGTTTATGATAATGTTCAATTAGGTGAGGGCGTTTTTTGTGGGCCAAGCATGGTGTTTACGAACGTTTATAACCCACGTTCATTGATCGAACGTAAAGACCAGTATAGAGACACTATAGTTAAAAAGGGAGCTACACTAGGAGCTAACTGTACAATAGTATGTGGAATAACTATAGGTGAGTACGCTTTTATAGGCGCAGGCACAGTGGTAAACAAAGATGTAAAACCATTTGCATTGATGGTTGGTGTTCCTGCAAAGCAGATCGGCTGGATGAGTGTTCATGGAGAACAATTAGCTTTACCTTTAACTGGTTTTGAAGAAGTAATTTGTCCTCATACAAACCAAAAATATCGCTTAGAAAATGACAGATTATATTTAGAAGATAACTAAGATGCAATTCATAGATCTAGAAGCTCAGTACAAACATTTGAAAGATAAAATTGATGCACGTATCCATAAAGTTTTAGACCACGGTAAATATATTATGGGACCGGAGGTGTTCGAGTTAGAGTCAAAATTAGCTGAATATGTTGGAGTAAAACATTGTATTACGTGTGCGAATGGTACTGATGCATTAACACTAGCTATGATGGTGTTAGATATTAATGAAGGTGATGCCGTATTTTGTCCTACGTTTACTTTTTTTGCTACAGCTGAAACAGTAGCATTTGCAAACGCCACCCCTGTCTTTGTAGACTCTGATGAAGCGACATTTAATATTTGTCCAGTTGATCTAGAGAAACAAATTCAGAAAGTGATAGCCGAGGGCAGGCTAACTCCTAAAGCTATTGTAGCTGTTGATTTATTTGGATTGCCTGCCAATTATTACTTAATTGAGAAGATAGCTAAAAAGTATAAGTTGAAGCTGATAGAAGATGCGGCTCAGGGTTTTGGTGGCTCTATCAATGGAAGAATGGCAGGAAGCTTTGGTGACATTGCAACGACTAGCTTTTTTCCAGCAAAACCTCTGGGTTGTTATGGGGACGGCGGAGCGATTTTTACCGACGACGATGTGTATGCAGAGTTACTACGCTCATACAGAATTCATGGGAAAGGAACAGATAAATACGATAATGTGCGTATTGGAGTTAATAGCCGCTTAGACACTATTCAAGCGGCAGTTTTAATTGAGAAGTTATTAGAGTTTCCTGAAGAGTTAAGTAATAGAAATAAAGTTGCAGAAATATACCAAAATACATTACCAAATAAATTTGTTACGCCTAAAGTACCGCTAGGTTTCAGTAGCTCTTGGGCGCAATATACAGTTCGTTGCGAAAATCGAAGTGAATCCATGGATGAATTCAATAGTAGCGGTATACCAACAATGGTTTATTACCGAACTTGTATGCATCAACAAAGTGCCTTTTCTCATCTTGGATATCAAATAGGTGATTTTCCTGTGGCCGAAATGCTATCAGGTCAGGTGCTTAGTTTACCTATATGCGGATATACAAATATATTAAAGGCATAAGCTAATGAAAAAGTTACTTTACATTACTGATGCAGATATAACTAAACCTGGCGTCTTGAAAAAGATAGAACATCAGCATGCTGCATTTGAAAAGTTCGGCTTTGAAGTGTCAACGACTTACTTCGATGGTGACTATTTTTGCATTAATAGGCAACCGGTTTGTATAATCAAGAGAAACCGATGGTATAGATTGAAATCTAGATTCTTTTGGCCTAGAAGGATCGATGACATCATTCTTAAAGATGGTTGGGATCTGGTTTATATTCGAAAACCAATTATTAGTTTCGGTTTTCTTGAATTTGTTAAAAAATTGAAACTGTCGGGAAGCAAGGTCGTTCTTGAAATTCCTACCTACCCTTATGATGCCGAAATCAAGGGTTTTTTCAAAGAAATGCTTTTTAAAGTTGAAGTTTACTGTAGAACTAGATTGAAAGGAAAAGTTGATTTAATTACATATTACGGCGACGGTGGTGAATCAATTTGGAGTTTGCCTGCATTGAAGCTAAACAATGGCATAGTTACTGGAGATTTTGAACTGTGTCATAAAAATGGATGTCGAGAAAGTGTCAACTTTATTGCAGTAGCCCAATTAGCCAATTGGCATGGTTACGACCGTTTTATTCGTGCAATCTCAACTTTTAATAAAGAACATTGTGCAGCTATACATTTTAATATTGTCGGCGAAGGGAATGAACTCGAAAACCTTAAGAGGTTGGTTAACGATTTGAACTTGAACTCGGTGGTTACATTTCATGGGTTTCTCGAAGGAGATAACTTATCATCTATATACAAAAAGAGTGATATAGGCGTAGGGTGTTTAGGCATATTTAGAAAAGGTTTATTGTCAGCATCTTCACTCAAGGTAAGAGAATATTGTGCTTATGGAATTCCATTTATCTACTCTGAAATTGATGAAGTATTCACAAATATAGACTTTGCATACAAAGTCACACATGATGAAACTGATATTGATTTGAATGAGATTTTAGATTGGTACAAGGGCTTAGATTATAGTGGTCGAGATATCCAAGAGTTTGCAAGAAAGCAACTTTCATGGAATGCCCAAATCGAAAAAATAATCTTAAAACTAGACGATATGTTTAGTGAGTAAGTTTTATTTAACTATCTTTATATTGGTGTTATTTTTGTAATGAACAATATGATTTTTAGCAGAGATTATGACTACGAAAAAATTTCTCTTTTTTTCTTATGTTCATTTTTATTTTTTCAGTTTTCGCTATCATTCGACGACAGACTTAGTTTTTTGTCTTTCTATGGATTAGTTCATTTTTTTTGGCTATTTACTTATTTTGTCTTTTGTAGTATTTCATTGAGGCTTCGCTTTGGTGCCTCGATTATTTTGATTACATTATATCAACTGTGTTGTGTGCTCTTTTTATTTAGCTTTTATTTAACGGAAGTCGGTAACCCTTTAGGGATTAATCCAGTCGATGCTAAGTTTTATGATTTTGTAGCAAACAAGACAGCTGAACTAAGTTTATCAGAATCAGTGGCTTATGTGCTAAGCACTCATGATTCTGGTGAGTTGGGTTTTACACTATACTTACGATTTATCTATATCCTTCCTGGTGATTCGATCGCCAATATGAAGCTAGCAAATGTTATCTCTCATATTCTTTCTGGCATATTTGTATATAAATTGGTTAGGTTATTGGATTTAAACGAAAATATGGCAAAGCTGGCATTCATTCTGTTTTGTATGAATCCTGCTTCAGTATATTTTAACGCATCAGGTCTTAAAGAGCCCATATTCCAACTTTTAGTTATTATTACAACTTACTGCTGTTACCGCGCAATTATTAGTAGAAGTGTCATATTCATCGCATTTTCATTCTTGCTTTCAATGGCTATTGGATTGTTTAGGACGCCTTACACTATATTCTTTTTGTTGGGTTTTATGTTGTATGTATATATGGCTGCAGAAGGTAAATTAAAATCTATAGTTAGGCTCACATCAATATTACTCATTCCTCTTTTGGCTTGTATATTTTGGCTTTCATTCCAAGGCGCTATTCAGAGGTTGCTTGGGTTTGATATTACTCTGATGCAAAAAGAAAGGCTAGGAAGAGACACAGTAGGAATCATTGAATACATAGCGCTTACCGTCGCGGGTTTTATTGGTCCTGTCCCGACGTTTAACTACGAAAGCTGGAATATTGAAACGCCTTTATTAACGGTACAGAATTACGTGAAGTTAGTAATGTCAGGTTTTTTTCTCTATTCAACTTATGAAGCCTTAAAAAATAGATGTCTAATTCTTTATCCTATCCTGGTTATTTACTTCTTAAACATGATTATGTTGATTGTATCTGCAGCAACATTTGATTTCCGATTCATTTATCCTTTGATGCCACTATTTTATATAATCTTGAGTTATCGATTTTTAGATAATCCTGTTTTTTCAAGATTATGGTTTTGGCTTTATGTCATTCTCTGTTTTTCATTTCTAATTTCTTATAATCTCAGGTAGTATTGTATGACAGTGCGTATTTGTTTCCTTAGTTTTATATTGTCTATGGAGGTGGTGGATGAAAAGTAAAATTAAATTACTAGTGCTAACAAATATGTATCCATCAGGGAGTCATCAGAAAGGAGTTTTTGTCAAAGAACTTGTAGAATGTGTTATCTTGGATCAAAGAATTGACCAAGTTTCGGTCTTTAATATAGATGAAGTTCGGAGTTCTTTTCTAAAGTACATCTTGTCAGTTTTTAGTCTATTCTATGCTTTGAAAAGACAGAAAGTAGATGTAATAAACGTGCATTATGGTCTCAGTTTTGTACCTTTGTTTTTTTTGCTACCATATATATGGTTTAACAGAATAAAAGTTGTATCTACTTTTCACGGGTCAGATTTAATGGGGATTAAACTTGTTAACATCATTTCAAATTTAGCAATTTTTTTCTCGAATCAGTCCATAATAGTGTCTAAGTGCATGATTGATTATATATGGACTTTTCAGAGAAATGATGTAAGAGTTGTTTCATGTGGAGTCGATGCAATTTTCAAATATGTTGATAGACCTAAGTGGGATAGGTGTCACAAGCTAACAGTAATATTTCCATCATCCCCTTCTCGGCCTGAGAAAAATTATCACCTATTTCGAGATGTAGTCGAAAGGCTAATGCTAAAAAGAGTTGACGTAGAAGAAATTTGTTTCGAAAATCTTAGTCGTATCCAAATTTTCAATGCATTATCTGATGCAAACATCCTGTTCCTTTCTTCGTTAAGAGAAGGTTCCCCCCAAGTTGTTAAGGAAGCTGTCCTTACCGGGCTTCCCGTTATTAGCACTGACGTTGGAGATGTGGTGGATATTTTGGCTGGCATACCAGAACATCAAGCCTTCATTTCTTCTAATCCAGATGACATAGTCGAATGGATATTGACTAATTTTATAGGGTTGTCTATTGAAAAGAGTTTAGTCGATATTAAGTGTAAAAAATACTCTAATTTGGTGTTATCAACACTGTTTGTTGACATATTATATCATACTGTTAATTTTAAAAAGTGCTGAGTTTTGTTAACTAAATTTTGGTTTGTTTATTGGTAGTAGCCGTGAAAAATATAGCAATTGTTTTCGGATGTGGTGGGCACAGAGCTCAAGCAAACAGGTTTTATCACACGTTCTCGGAGGAAAAACACTCGAACTTTTATGGAATCACGGATGAAGGTGATTCTCCATATTGGAGTGAGGGATTTTTGGTGTTGGAACCATTTCGAGATAAGTATTCCGGAAAAATTGTTTCGCCGACTAGAATCGTTTCTAATATAATTACGTCTTATAGATTTTTGCGCGAAAATCGTATTACAACTTTGGTTTCTTTTGGACCCGGTGTTGCTATTTTTGTTGGCATTGCAGCGAAATTAGCTGGTTGTTCTATTATACATTTTGAAACGTGGTCTAAGTTTTACTCCCCAACAATGACAACAAGGGCGATGAGGTATCTAACTAAGAATATTTTTATTCAAAATATTGAGTTAAAAAAGACTATCCCCTATGGGAAGTTTGTAGGTAGATTTTAGAATGAAGATATTGATCACTGTGGGTACAACAGCATTTGATAAGCTTATTGAAGCTATTGATAGGTCATTTGATTGTGATAATACAGTTAGTATTATTGCTCAAGTATCATCTCATTCTAGCTATACACCGAAAAACTTTCAGTCATTCGCATTTAGTGATGAGTTTCAATCGTATGTGGATGTGGCAGATATTGTTGTGACTCATGCAGGAGCTGGCTCAGTGTATTCTATGCTTGAGAGTGGCAAGAAACTAGTCGTTGTTCCAAATTTGACGCGTGCTGATGATCATCAGCTTGAGTTAGCTAGATATGTTGAGCATAATCATTTCGCAGTTTCTTGCTTTGATTTGAACGATATTAGAGGCTGTATAAGCCTTGCAGAAAAAGCAGAGTTTAAGCCGTATCAATGCGAAAAATTTTTCGGTCATAGTGTTGTTCGAGAGTTATTAAAATGAATATATTGGTCACCGGAGCTTCTGGTTTTATCGGTAGTTGGTTGCTCAAACGGTTAGACTTATCTTGCGTTAAAGCCTTAGGGCGGAGTTTACCTGATAACTTTCCAGAGGCTCATTTCTATAAACTAAATATCGATTGCTTAACTGATTATTCTGAAGCTTTGTTTGATGTTGATACAGTTATTCATCTGGCGGGAAGAGTTCATATGATTAATGAACCTTCAAATCTTGATGTAGCTTCAGCTTATCATCAAATGAATACAGCAGGGACATTAAATTTGGCTAGGCAGGCTCATTTAAGAGGGGTTAAACGGTTCATTTTTTTGAGTACAATTAAAGTGAATGGTGAAGGTACTGAGCCAAGTATACCATATAAACCTAACGATGAGCGTCATCCAGAAGATTGTTATGCTCTCTCTAAATCTGAGGCTGAAGAGAAGCTATTTCAATTAGCAGAAGAAACAGGTTTAGAGGTTGTGATTATTCGGCCAACATTAGTGTATGGTCCAGGAGTTAAAGCAAATTTTGCATCTTTGATTGAACTAGCTTCTAAAGGATTGCCGTTGCCGTTTGGTAGGATTGTTGATAATAAACGGAGCTTAGTATCGGTTACTAATTTGGTGGATTTAATAGTTACTTGTATCGAGCATCCTAAGGCTGCAAATCAAGTGTTTCTTGTATCCGATGATCATGATGTTTCAACATCTCAAATGGTCCGCCTAATTGCTACATCACTCGGTAAGTGTGATTGGCAACTCCCTGTACCTAAATGGTGCTTTAAAATAACGGGTAGTATTTTGGGGAAACAGGATGTAGTAGATCGGCTGCTGGGTTCATTACACGTTGATATTACAGCTACAAAAGAAGTACTTGGCTGGAAACCACCACAAACATTAGAAGAAGGTTTTAAAGAGACTGCTGAAGCATTCTCTTTAAATAAAGAGAATAAAGAGAATAAAGAGAATAAAGAATGATACGAACTATCGATTTTCTTATAGCTTTTTTCGGTTTGCTTTTTTTATGGCCAATGTTAATCGTAGTGACCATCATCGGATGGTTTGATACTGGTTACCCAATTTTTGTTCAAGAACGTGTGGGGCGGAATAAAAGACCATTCAAGCTGATTAAGTTTCGTACAATGACGATAGATACTCAATCAGTGGCTAGCCATTTAGCGAGCAGTACTTCTATTACCAAGTATGGTGTTTTTTTGCGCAAAACAAAGGTTGATGAGCTGCCTCAGTTGCTAAATGTGCTTAAAGGCGAAATGAGTCTTGTTGGACCACGTCCAAACTTGTTCAACCAGAGAGAGCTGATTGTTGAGCGCGATGCACTTGGAGTTTATGATGTATTACCGGGAATCACAGGGTTGGCTCAAATTCAAAATATTGATATGTCTACCCCAGCTCTGTTGGCTAAAACCGATAGAGAGATGATCGATACGTTAACATTGAAACTTTACTTTAAGTACATAATGATGACTGCTACTGGTAGTGGAGCAGGTGACGCTGTTAAATAGTTGGTAAAGAGGAGGTAAAAGCCCTTCGCGTTATTTCATTTCATATTCGGACGCAACTTTAAGAACTATCATGGTTAGGTTGAATTTTATCTGGAATCTCTCACGCTTTAATAAACGTATTGTGAGCGTTTGTGTTGATACTTTGTTTATCGTTATATCATTTTATGCTGCTTATTGGACACGGATTGGCCATATAAAGCCTCTTGATGATGTTCTAATTCAATATGTATTACTTGGGACGTGGGTTGCCACAATTTTAGCGTTCACACGTTTGGGCTTATATAGAGCTATTTTGCGCTATCTTACGTTCCATGCGTTAGCTGTAGTAAGTCTTGGTACCATAATTTCCGCAGCTTCCATCTCAGTACTTGCCTTCTATTTTGATGCCCCAGTTCCTAGATCGGTTCCAATTATCTATGGAGCTTTTCTCTGTCTCTTATGTGGTGGTTCTCGCTTAGTTGTCAGAGTGCTGGTTTCTCAGAGTAATGGCAAAGGTAAGAAAAGTGTGCTTATCTATGGAGCAGGTTCAGCTGGCCGGCAATTGGCTTTGGCCTTGCGTTCTTCTGAAACTCATAAGGTGGTTGGTTTTATTGATGAAGATAAAACCCTTTACAACACAATTATCATGGGACTAAAAGTAAAAGGAATTAGCCGAGCTGAAAAGCTAATTGAGAAGCACTCTGTCCGTCAAATATTACTAGCTGTACCAAGCGCTTCAAGGGCTCGCCGAAAAGAGATTTTGGATTCTCTAGTGCATCTCTCTGCAGAAGTTTTAACCGTTCCTGACATGAAAGATATCGTTGAAGGTAAAGCCAAGATCGACGAGTTAAAGGATGTTGAGATAGAAGATCTACTTGGTCGAGATTCGGTTGCTCCGCAGCAAGCTTTGATGGAGGCCAATATCAAAGGCAAAGTTGTTATGGTTACCGGAGCTGGTGGTTCTATTGGTTCCGAGCTTTGTCGTCAAATTATACGTCAGAAGCCTCAATCTCTTATTTTATTCGAGCTATCCGAGTTTGGCTTATATCAAGTTGATCGAGAACTCTCTAACTTAGTTTCGAGTGAAGGTCTGAGCGTTGAAATCATTCCATTATTGGGCTCTGTGCAAAGGATTAATCGTCTTGCTACTGCAATGAAGAGCTTTGGTGTGCAAACTGTGTATCATGCGGCTGCATACAAGCATGTTCCATTGGTGGAATACAATGTAGTCGAAGGGGTGAGGAACAACGTCTTCGGTACCTACTACACAGCGAAAGCAGCCATTGAAGCTCAAGTTGAGTCTTTCGTGCTTATATCTACCGATAAAGCGGTGCGCCCTACCAATGTTATGGGTACCACGAAACGTATGGCAGAACTAGGTCTTCAGGCACTAGCTGAGCAAGAAAGCGCAAAAGAGCATGGAACTCGTTTTTGCATGGTTCGATTTGGTAATGTTCTAGGCTCTTCTGGTTCGGTTATCCCTTTATTTAAAAAGCAAATTGCTAATGGTGGCCCTATCACTGTTACTCACCCAGAGATTATCCGTTACTTTATGACAATCCCAGAAGCGGCGCAGTTGGTGATCCAAGCCGGTGCAATGGGCAAAGGTGGGGACGTGTTTGTTCTTGATATGGGGGAGCCAGTAAAAATAACTGACCTAGCGGTAAATCTTGTTCAACTATCAGGTCTAGAAGTTAAAGATGAGAGTAACCCTTATGGAGATATAGAAATTGAGTTTTCTGGTCTCCGACCGGGTGAAAAATTATTTGAAGAACTTTTGATTGGCGATAATGTTGGTGAGACAGCCCACCCTAGAATTATGACCGCCAATGAACGTTTTCTCCCTTTAGAACAGTATATTGAGCTCATAGAAGCATTAGACAAAGCATGCCATAATTTTGAGCATGATAAGATTCGCCAACTGTTGCTTGAGGCCCCTACAGATTTTAATCCTACAGATGGTATTGGTGATTTAGTTTGGCAAAAGCTTCAAGAGGATGACAGCTATTCAGAAACCGTTCATTAGATAAAATAAAAGCTCCTAAAGGAGCTTTTATTTTATCTAGAGTATCTGCTTCAACACCCGATCTGCTTTTACACGTGTAATCTTGCGCATTAGCTTCTGCACTGCGTCTGGATAGTCTTCAAACTTCTCCAGCTGTCTGTAAGTACAGATCAACTGAGTATGCTGAAGAATATTTTCCACCTCTTTCTCAAACTGAGATGTTAGGTGGTGGTAGTTGTCCTGAATAAAGATAGCGTTCTCTAGATCCAGTTTCCAAGCTCTTGGATTTAGGTTGTTGCCCGTGATCAGCATGTAGCGCTTATCTACCCAAATGCCTTTGAGGTGGAAGCTGTTCTCATCGTGCTTCCATAGGTGGATAGATAGCTTACGGCTAGCAATATTTGCTTCATTCGTTTTGGCAAACTGGCGTAGATTGCGCTCATAGAGGTAAGGTAAACCACCAATGGTTTTAAATTCTTCTTCTGGTGAGATGTAAAAGTCGTTAGCCGTCTTATCACCGACAACAATCGTCACCTTCACACCGCGTCTCAGTGCCTTTCTTACTTCTTTCGCAACACTACGAGGGAAGTTGAAATAAGGCGTACAGATAAAGATCTCATCTTTTGCTTGAGCAAGCAGCTGGTTAATACCCTGATTGAGTTTATTACGTTTTTTGCCTACACCGACAATGGGTGTCACCGCAACTTGTTCTTGAGAAGCCGTTTGAGATTCAAATTGATATGAAGATTTTGCCAATGACGCACGTAGCTGACGAATCTGAGCCTTAATCTCTTTGGTTTCAGGTTTGCTTGAGCAAGCAAGATCGTTAACAGCAGGGTGTGCCACGATTTCATGTTGGACAAAGTTCACCATACTATCTGCCAGAGCTTTATTCTCTAGAACATGGTAACGATCAAAACGATAGCGATCTTTATAGTTTAGGTAAATATTGTTTAAGCTTGCACCGCTGTAGATAACCGTATCATCGATGATAAAGCCTTTTAGATGCAGGACGCCAAAGACTTCACGGCCTCTAACTGGAATGCCATAAACGGGAATTTTGTGTTGGTGTTTTTCAGCAAAGCTTTTATACATCGCTGCATTGGTTTCACCAGGTTCTGCACCGATTAGACCACGTTGCGCTCGGTGCCAGTCAACACAGACACTAATATCTAACCCAGGGTTGCGCTGCTTAGCTTGATAAAGCTCTGATAATATTTCTCTTCCCGCTTCATCATCCTCTAAGTAAAGAGCAACAAGGCAGATTCGTTTACTTGCCTGACGAATCGCTTCAATCAAGCGAGTTCGAAAATCTTTGGCAGAATACAAGGTTTCAAACCGTTCAGGATCTTGCGCCAAAGTAGGAAGTTGTTCGAATAAATTCCTATTAGTCATCATGTTGGATGTATTGCCTTTACTAAAAGTGGACAGGGATATTAGCAAAATGTCGAAAGAGTTCCTAGCCGACAGATCCTAGTTCGAGATTCTTAATTGTAAAAGATGGTATTTGTGCTCGTTTTGACAATTATTTATTGGGACGAAGACTAATCTCCCCACCTATATAGCTTTCGATGCCTTGTTCAGTTTCTAGCAAAACGGCGCCTTGTTCATTGATGCCGCGAGCAATACCAGTAATCTCTCTCGGGCCCATGATCAACTTAATTGGTCGGTCGATGAAGTTATCGAGGCGATTCCATCGTTCTACAAAACCTGCCATGCCTTTTAGCTCATAATCATTAAGGGCATTGTGCAGCGTATTGATCATAGTAATTGCTAACTCATTTCGGTCGATATTTTTGTTTTCACCAACCTCTTGCAAGCTAGCCCATGGTTGAGTAATACCCTCGGTCTTGTCAGACATCATTAGGTTCATTCCCATACCAATAACTAAGTTTGCAGCAGCGCCTGCTTGGCCTGACATCTCTACCAGAATGCCAGCGAGCTTACGATCTTGATAGTACAGGTCGTTTGGCCATTTTAGTTTAACGCCATTAAGCCCCATTTCTTCGAGGGCTTCAACGATAGCTACACCAACCACTAGGCTTAGTCCCATCGCCGCAGCCATGCCAGCATCTAGGCGCCAGTACATTGACAAATAGAGGTTAGAACCAAATGGAGAAATCCATTCACGCCCACGGCGACCGCGACCTTTGGCCTGATATTCCGCTAAACACACAGATCCTGATTCAAGGTTGTCAGTGCGGTCGAGAAGATATTGGTTGGTCGAATCAATGATTGGAATCAGTTCTACAGGGGTAGAAATAGCCTGATTAAGAGTCTCCTGATCGAGTAACTGCATTGGCTTAGCAAGCTGATAACCTTTGCCTTGCACCCGAAAAATATCAACCCCCCAATCTTGAATACCTTTAATGTGCTTGCTAATCGCAGCGCGAGAAACGCCAAGTTGTTCACCTAGCTCTTCGCCGGAGTGAAAGCCACCTTGAGAGAGTGTTTTTAGAATCGATAACTTGACCGAATGCTCTTTCATTGTGCTTTCTCCAAAATCTCTTGCAGATTGGTTTCTTGTTGTGAGCCCATAAATCTTACTTCGTGTTCAAGCTCAATTTGATAGCGATTAAGCACTTCAGAGCGAACTTTAGCTGCCAACTGAATAACATCAGTGGCTGTTGCGTTGTCTTTATTGACTAACACTAGAGCCTGCATAGGGTGTACTTGTGCTCCGCCTATCCTGATGCCTTTAAGCTTACATTGATCAATCAACCATCCGGCTGCGATTTTCATCCCGCCGTCAGCAGGGTAGGCAACGATGTCTGGGAACTGCTGTTTGAGGAGTTCAAAATGTGATTGAGGGATTACCGGGTTCTTGAAAAAGCTCCCCGCGTTACCTGTCACATTTGGGTCTGGAAGTTTCTCCATACGAATCTGGCACACACGCTCAAAGATATCTTGAGCAGTTGGAGTATTTGCTTCGAGGGATTTTAGCGGGCCATACTCAATTTGAGGTTGCCATTGTTTGGCTAACTTCAGCCCTAGCGCAACAATGACTGCTTTACCATGCAACTGATGCTTGAATATTGAATCTCGATAACCAAAATTGCACTCTTCATTAGTGAGACGCTGAATACTAAAGCTATCGAGGCAAAGGATATCGACATATTCACACACATCTTTCAGTTCAACACCATAGGCTCCGATATTTTGGATTGGAGCACTGCCAGCACAACCAGGAATAAGAGCAAGATTCTCCAATCCTGCATAGCCATGATTGACGGACCATTCAACAAGTGATGGCCAATCTTCTCCACCAGCAATATGCAGATGCCAATGCGTTGCAGACTCAGTTACTTGTTTGCCGACAATTCTATTGAGTACCACTACACCATGATAAGGCTCGGTAAAAAGCATATTGCTGCCTTTACCTAGCATTAACTTGGGTAGCTGTTTCCATTGCGGGTTTTGATAAACCTGCTTTATCTCTTCAGTAGAGTTCACCTCAACAAGGAAGTCACACTGCTGTGAGATAGAGAAAGTATGGTAGGGGTGGAGGTCGGCGTTAGCTGTAATTTGCATTGGTTTCGTTGAGTAATCTAAACTGCCAGCATTCTACCTCAAATTGAAGCTTGGTGATAATGAGCCCTCTGCATATAGAAGTATTAGATCCGATTAAACTGCCGCTCGTAGCTCGCTTATATAAATCTTATTACCCATCAGGGAAAGCCAAAAAAGATGAATTGATACTCGCGGGGTATATCGATCAGCAAATTGTCGCGGTGGTTCGCTTTCGTCAGATAGAAGAGTGTCGATTGTTGACAGGTATGTTAGTGATTCCAGATTTGAGAGCAAAGGGGTTAGGGCATCACTTAATGAACTATTGTGAGCAGCAGGTGTTGGCCAATCAGGATTATTGCTTCGCTTATCAACATCTTGAATCGTTTTATCGCCAGCATGGCTTTAAGGCGGTGGATTTATCAGCACTGCCAAACACGCTGAGAAACTTATTCGAACGATACAGCCGAAGCAAAAAACTTATCCCAATGCAGTATGTGCCGTAACCTCCGAGTTAGTCCTGTAAAGCATTTGCTTTATTAATTGGTTGCTCCATAATATTTTTGTGGTTGAGGGAGCAAGCATGAAAAGTGTTGATTTAATTCTACAGACAATTAAAAAAGATGGAGCAGTCACGGCTAAGCAGCTTGCTGAGCAACTTAACATGACCACCATGGGAGCTCGTCAACACCTGCAAAGCCTGCAAAAAGAGGGTTTTTTGTCTTTTGAGGATCTGAAAGTAAAAGTCGGGCGTCCAACCCGACACTGGTCTCTAACGCAAAAAGGGCATGCTCAATTTGCTGACCGCCACAGCGAGCTGACTATTCAAGTCATAGAAGCGGTAGAAACACTGTTTGGTGCCGAAGGGGTACAGAAAGTCGCCAATGAAAGGGAAGCAAAGACATTAGCCAATTATCAAGCTGAATTAAGCCATTGCCCTGACGTGCTCTCTAAACTGACTAAGTTGGTGGAGCTGAGAAAGCAAGAAGGCTACATGGCTGAGCTTGAGCAAACTCCACAAGGTTATGTGCTAATAGAAAATCATTGTCCTATCTGTAAAGCGGCGACACGTTGCCCAAGTTTATGCCAGTCAGAACTGAATGTTTTTCAGAGTTTGCTAGGTAAAGATGTCTCTATTGAACGCTCCGAACATATTATTCAAGGTCAACGTCGCTGCGTATATTCCATTGTGTAGCGAGTCTCTTTTCTTCAGAAATGTTGTGTTTAGATGCATATTGAGCTGTCTTGATTTTGAGATTGATAGTTTTAGTAGTACGCGATTCCCCCTGCATTGACCTATCCTTACGATAGGTCTTTAACCACAGGCTTTGCGTGTAAGGGAGCTATTATGAGTTCATCACTAATCAATCAAACCTTGCCCTCTTTTGATGAATTGATGGCACTCGCACAAAATAATCCTGAAGCATTTACCCAGTTCAAGCACGACATGTGTGAGGAAATGATTTTGTCTGCCTCGAAAGAGATGCAGGATCGTTTGTGGGCCCAGCAAAGCCATATCGACCGTGTTGTCGGTAGCTGTAAAAACCCTAATCATGCCAATGTAGTATTAATGCGCGAACTCGTCTCACAAATGGTGAAGTTTCAAGATGTGCTTGATGGCGATGTGACAGACCTAGATAATCAACCTACAGCGCAGGTAATTCCTTTGGAGGATTGGCGGTGACAACCTAAGGTAGGAACTGTTGTATAGTCTGTGCTCGACTTGAACTCTATGGTAGGATTTAACTAGTACTAAAATAACACCGAAACAGGTGCACTACTTAATAAAGGATTACCAGTGAGCGATAAAAATCAATCCCCAGTCGCTAATCAGCAGTATTCATCTCAGATTCCCGCGTCTTATCAAAGCAATGATATTGATCTCAGAGAGTTTATTAGAGCGTTGTGGGAGGGGAAGTTCATTATAATTACGACAGTTATTATTATCGTGGCTGGCGCAGTTTTTTTCGTAGTTAAGCAACCAAATGTTTACAAATCCCACGCATCTTTTGTGCTTGAAAAAGACTTTTATGGCTCAATGAATATATCTGAGCCTAAAATCGTCACTCAGTTTTTGAGTAGTCGTGAGTTAAGGAAAAAAATGTCCTCTGAGGCTAAGGTAGATATAACCTTACTTAATGGTATCATCGTTTCATATGATAAAAGGGATATGAATATTTCAATATCCAAAACATCTACAGAACCACAGGCTGCATTTGATGGTGTCTCAACTTACTCTATTACTTTGAATAGTGTTTTAAAGTCGATAGAGCTAGAAAAGGTGCAAGCTTCTATTGACTCCCTTAAGTCTCAAGAAAATGTATATTCTTTAAAAACTAAAGAGTATTTGGATGAACTATTAGCGCAGCAGCTTTTCAAAAAAGGTTTGTTAGAAAGTCCAAGTTCTAAGTTAGTTATTCAAACAAGGGAAGCAGTCAAACCAACATCATATATAAAACCTAAGCGTACATTAATAGTAGCATTAGGAGCATTACTAGGTGTTATGTTGGGTGTAGCTATAGTTCTAGTTCGCTTCATTTTTCGCCGTGAAGCAGATTAAAAGAAGTTCGTCTGTTTAAATCTATAATACTCCACTTACATTATGGTTTGTGGAGTTTTTTGTATGTGTTGTGGTCAACTAAAATTGTGAATAGCCATCGACTTGATATCTCTGAAGTTGATCACAAAAAATTTTCCATGTCCTCTTGGATTTCCTTTATCTTCCCCTCATATAGATATCACTAGGCTGTGAAAGCCACTTATCAAATCAAACATGTAAATTCAGGAGAGACGACCGATGAACATTCGTCCATTACACGACCGAGTTATTGTAGAACGCCAAGAAGTTGAATCTAAGTCAGCTGGTGGCATCGTTCTGACTGGTTCTGCTGCAGAGAAATCTACTCGCGGCGTTGTACTAGCTGTGGGTAAAGGCCGCATCCTAGAAAACGGTACAGTACTACCGTTGGACGTTAAAGTTGGCGATACAGTTATCTTCGCTGAAGGTTACGGCACTAAAACTGAAAAGATCGACGGTAAAGAAGTGCTAGTGATGTCAGAAAACGACATCATGGCAATCGTTGAGTAATAGCAATCATTGAGTAATTTTTTGCTCAGGTTCAATTTGAAATCATTAAACAGAATTTAGACAAGGAAACTAAAGATGGCTGCTAAAGACGTTAAATTTGGTAATGACGCACGTATTAAGATGCTAGAAGGTGTAAACGTTCTAGCTGACGCAGTAAAAGTAACACTAGGCCCTAAAGGCCGTAACGTAGTTCTAGACAAATCTTTCGGTGCACCAACTATCACTAAAGATGGTGTATCTGTAGCGCGTGAAATCGAACTTGAAGACAAGTTCCAAAACATGGGCGCACAGATGGTTAAAGAAGTAGCGTCTCAAGCAAACGACGCTGCGGGTGACGGTACAACGACAGCAACTGTTCTTGCGCAAGCAATCGTAAACGAAGGCCTAAAAGCAGTTGCAGCGGGTATGAACCCAATGGATCTTAAGCGCGGTATCGACAAAGCAGTCGTTGCAGCGGTTGAAGAGCTAAAAGCACTGTCTGTTGAGTGTAAAGACACAAAAGCGATCGCTCAGGTTGGTACTATCTCGGCAAACTCTGATGCAACAGTAGGTAACATCATTGCTGAAGCGATGGAAAAAGTTGGCCGCGACGGTGTAATTACTGTTGAAGAAGGTCAGGCTCTACAAGATGAGCTAGATGTTGTTGAAGGTATGCAGTTTGACCGCGGTTACCTGTCTCCTTACTTCATCAACAACCAAGAAGCGGGCAGCGTAGATCTAGAAAGCCCATTTATCCTACTAGTCGATAAGAAAGTATCGAACATTCGCGAACTTCTTCCAACTCTAGAAGCTGTAGCGAAAGCATCTCGTCCACTACTTATTATTGCGGAAGATGTTGAAGGTGAAGCTCTAGCGACGCTAGTAGTGAACAACATGCGCGGCATCGTAAAAGTAGCGGCTGTTAAAGCACCTGGTTTCGGTGACCGTCGTAAAGCGATGCTACAAGATATCGCTATCCTAACAGGCGGTACAGTGATCTCTGAAGAGATCGGTCTGGAGCTTGAGAAAGTAACGCTTGAAGACCTAGGTCAAGCTAAGCGTGTAAGCATCACTAAAGAAAACTCAACGATCATCGATGGTGCGGGTGAAGAAGCCATGATCCAAGGTCGTGTTGCTCAAATTCGTCAACAGATTGAAGAAGCAACTTCAGATTACGACAAAGAGAAACTACAAGAGCGCGTAGCTAAGCTAGCTGGCGGTGTTGCAGTAATCAAAGTTGGTGCAGCGACTGAAGTTGAAATGAAAGAGAAGAAAGACCGCGTTGAAGACGCACTTCATGCAACTCGCGCAGCGGTTGAAGAAGGTGTTGTTGCTGGTGGTGGTGTGGCTCTTATTCGCGCTGCATCTAAAGTTGCTAACCTAGAAGGTGACAACGAAGAACAAAATGTTGGTATCCGCGTAGCTCTACGTGCAATGGAAGCGCCAATTCGTCAAATCACTAAGAACGCTGGTGATGAAGAGTCTGTTGTTGCGAACAACGTTCGTGCAGGTGAAGGTAACTACGGTTACAACGCTGCAACTGGCGAATACGGTGATATGATTGAGATGGGTATCCTAGATCCAACTAAAGTGACTCGTAGCGCACTACAGTTCGCAGCATCAGTTGCTGGTCTAATGATCACAACTGAAGCTATGGTGACTGACCTTCCACAAAAAGATTCAGCTGCTATGCCTGATATGGGCGGCATGGGTGGTATGGGTGGCATGGGCGGTATGATGTAATCGTCTTAGCTACTTAGCATCTAAAAACGGAGACTATGGTCTCCGTTTTTATTTGAGTTAAGTTGTGTGGTACTTTATGCGTTTTGGTCCAGCATGCCGGTGTACGCTGTGCCTATTAGTTATTAGAACTAATCTCATTCTTTCGGAACAATAACAGCTCAATATGCTGCCCCCCATATTCTCCGAGATGGGACTTAAATGGAGTAAGTTGTGAAGATTGCCGTAGCTGGTACAGGGTATGTAGGCCTCTCCAATGCAATGTTACTTGCGCAAAACCATCAAGTGGTTGCGCTAGATGTTGTTGCAAAAAAGGTTGAACTCCTAAACCAAAAAATCTCACCTATAGCTGACGTTGAAATTGAAGATTTTTTAGCAAATAAATCGCTTGATTTTATTGCAACGACTAATAAGTATCTCGCTTATCAAGGCGCGCGCTTTATCGTGATTGCGACCCCAACAGATTATGACCCTGTGACAAACTACTTTAATACTTCTTCTGTTGAGTCAGTTATTAAAGATGTTATGGCAATCAACCCTGAAGCGGTCATGGTGATTAAGTCTACAGTCCCTGTCGGCTATACAGAACGTATTAAGCAGGAGTTGGGTTGCGAGAATATCATATTCTCTCCAGAGTTCCTTCGAGAAGGCAAGGCTCTATATGATAACCTGCACCCATCACGTATTATCGTGGGTGAACAGAGTGAGCGAGCCCAGGAGTTTGCCAACCTTTTAGTTGAAGGTGCTGTAAAAGAGAATATCGATGTGCTTTTGACTAATTCAACTGAAGCTGAAGCCGTTAAGTTGTTCTCGAATACCTATCTAGCGATGCGGGTTGCTTATTTCAATGAGCTTGACTCTTATGCCGAAGCACACGGTTTGGATACTCGACAAATCATTCAGGGTGTTGGCTTAGATCCACGTATTGGTAGCCATTACAATAACCCATCATTTGGCTATGGTGGCTACTGCTTACCTAAAGACACAAAACAGTTATTAGCTAACTACCAGGATGTCCCTAACAATATTGTTGGTGCAATTGTCGATGCGAACCGTACCCGAAAAGATTTTATTGCTGACTCGATCTTAAAACGTGAGCCTCAGGTCGTTGGTATATACCGTCTTATCATGAAATCTGGCTCAGATAACTTCCGAGCATCTTCCATTCAAGGCATCATGAAGCGACTTAAGGCGAAGGGGATTACGGTTGTAGTATACGAGCCTGTGCTTGAAGAAGATGAATTCTTCCACTCACAAGTGATACGTGATCTAGAGGTGTTCAAAGCTAAATCTGATGTTATCGTGTCTAATCGTATGGCAGAAGAGCTAGAAGATGTTGCTGACAAGGTTTATACCCGAGATCTGTTTGGTTCCGATTAACTTATAAAAAAGCTCCGTTAGGAGCTTTTTTATTGCCTGCCATATTACTTTAGGTGGCTGTGTACGTAGTCACGAACATACGGCACTACTTCAGCCTCAAACCATGGGTTTTTCTTTAACCACAACGCATTACGTGGCGATGGATGGGGTAAAGGCAGATACTTAGGCGCCCAGCGATGCCATTGCTGCACGGTCTCTGTTAGTGTTTTTGGCTTGTCACGCAGATAGTAGTTCTGAGCATACTGGCCAATCAGTAGCGTCATACCAACATTGGGCAATTGTTCCAAGATGCGATGGTGCCATTGTTGAGCGCACTCCTTTCTTGGTGGCAGGTCACCACTGTTACCTTTTCCCGGATAGCATAACCCCATAGGCATAATCGCTATTTTATTTGCATCGTAGAATGTCTCGTTATCCAGTTCCAACCATTCTCTGAGCCTGTTTCCACTTGGGTCATTCCATGGAATAGAGGTTTGGTGTACGCGTGTTCCAGGTGCTTGACCAATGATCAATAATTTCGCCGAACTTGATGCCTGAACAATCGGATTCGCCCCGAGTGGTAAGTCAGGTTCACACAGTCGGCAGGCTCTGACTTGCTTTAATAGATTTTCCAGCATCAATCTTTGCTCGGTTATTAATAGCCTTTCTCGATATCGACAAGGTTAACTAGCCTGAATCCATCGCGCCAGTTTTTATAGTTCTCAGCGAAGATGTCTACAACCTGTTCAGGAAAGCTAAGGGCTGCGATATGTGGCGTAATGGTAATTTTGCTGTGTTGCCAGAAGGTATGCTCTTTAGGTAGCGGCTCCTGCTCAAAGACATCTAAAAATGCGTGGCTAATGTACCCAGAGTCTAATGCTTTTATCAGTCCATCTTTTTCTATAGCGGAACCTCGGCCGACATTAAACAGCAGAGCGTCTTGACAGTAAGCGAGACTCTCTTGATTTAGAATGTGCTTAGTCTCCGGTGTGTTTGGCAAGGTATTGACGACAATGTCGGCTTCTTGCAGGGCAGTTGCCAGTTCTTGTATATGGTAAGTTGCAGAGAAAGGAGATTGTTTAGTTGGGATACCACTGCGATTCACCCCAATAGGGATAATCGCAAAGCTTTTGGCAACCTCTGCAAGATGAGAACCGATGGAACCTGTGCCGAGAACAACCATTTTTTTGCCACTTAGAGATTGGTATGGCATTGGTTGCCAGTTAGAGCCCTGTTGCTCGGTATGATAGTGATAAAAATGGCGCTGATAAGCAATGCTATAACCAAGTACATACTCAGAGATCTGCTGACCAAATATTCCTTTTACATTGGTCAATGGGCCTGTAAAACCGCTCAAATGTGGAAGCAACGCATCAACACCAGCATAGATGGATTGGATCCACTCCAGTTTTGGGAACTGATCAAGGCATTTTGCTGCCATTGGTGGAGAGGCGAGTAGGATCGTTGCCTCGTGGCGTTTTTGAGTAACTTCTAAGTCATCTAGCTGCGCGGATTCAAGCAGCTTGAGATAATAAGTGTCATCTTCAGTGAGAAGGTAAACTTTATGAGTGAAATTGTTCATCGCCTTGCTTTTTTCCCTGTTGGTTATCAAGTACACTTTCCGCTGTCTAATTCAGCAACTAGGTCAACAGACCCAAAGAGTCTCTATGCTACAGAATCCTCTTCAGCTTCGCCTTGAGAAGTTAGAACCATGGAAACAGATTACCTTTATGGTGAGCTTGTGTGAACGTATGTATCCAAACTTCGCAATGTTTTGTGAAAGCACCAAGTTTGCCGAAGCGCGAATTTATCGTGATATTTTGGATAGTATTTGGGAACAGTTAACCGTTAAAACCGCCAAAGTGAACTTTGAGCGCCAGCTAGAAAAGTTAGAAGAAATTATTCCTAGCTCAGAGGATTTTGACTTCTATGGTGTTTATCCAGCCATTGACGCATGTGTGGCTCTGTCCGATCTTCTTCACGGCTTGCTAGATAGAGACTACCTGTATGAAAACATGCATAAGGTTAGCCAACAATCTGTAATGACGGTTGCTCAACTAGAAGAAGCGCAAACGGGTGAAGAGATTACGAACGAAAACCAGAAAGAGAATGAAGCGGTTTGCGGTGAATGGGATGTGCAATGGGCAATCTTCCGTCCACTTCGTGAAGCAGAAGAGCGTGATATTGAGTTGATTAAAGACTTACGCTTTGAACTGCGTGATGAAGGTGTCAGTAATATCGGTATAGAGATCTAGAAAGCTGCGACTATCTAGCTTCTAGCTATGAGTAAACAGGAAAAAGAGAAGGGTTGACATAAAACGTCAACCCTTTTTATTTATCGCTACTCGCTACTCGCTACTCGCTACTCGCTACTCGCTACTCGCTACTCGCTACTCGCTACTCGCGTTTTCGTCATCATCGCGACTTTCGATAACGCCGTGGGTTTTCTTCCACTTCTCCCAGCGTTCAAAGGCCAGCTCCTGCATATCCGTTGCACGGTCAGCTTCGTCAACAATCTCTTCACCAACTAAGTGCTCGAAAACGTCTTCAAGGGTTAAGATCCCTTGAATCGTACCGTATTCATCGACCACCATGGCCAGTTGCAGGCGCTTTGCCATCATTTGTTCAAAGGCTTTTGGTAGCTTAATGGTGTTGAGCAGAACGTGTACTGGGCGCATTACCGCACCGAGTTGTTTTTCTCCACTACCAGCGTGTTGCAGTTTGAACAGTTCGAGGCGGTGCACAAAACCAATAATGTTGTCCGTAGACTGGCTGTAGACCAGAGGACGCGAAAACGGCGAATCTTTATGACGGTCAAGAAACTCATTGATTGTCATTTCTGCATCAACGCGAAAAACCACTGGGCGAGGGGTCATGACCTGTGTGACAAGTACATCTTGAATACCCAGAAGGTTGTTGAGCATCTTTGACTCACCTTCGGCAAACTCTCCGCTCTCGCGCGCAAGAATCGCCATCGCTGACAACTCGTCACGCATTTTTGGTGCTTGATGCCCTCGAGATAGGCGTTTGGTTATCTGCTCTGAGAACCACACAAACGGTGTTAGCGACCATACCATCCAGCGCAGTGTCGTCGCGGCAGCTGGTGCTAATTGACGCCAGTACGTCGCACCAATGGTTTTCGGGACGATCTCAGAAAAAACAAGTATGCCGAGCGTAAGAACACCAGAGAAAACGCCTAGCCATTGACTCCCAAAGACGACGGCTGCTTGAGCACCTGCGGTTGCTGCGCCGATGGTGTGGGCAATCGTATTGAGTGTCAGGATCGACGCTAGTGGTCGGTCGATATCTGTTTTTAACTTAGCCAATGAGGTGGCAGCAGGGTGGCCTTGCTGACGCAATTGGGCGATATAACTTGGTGAGATACTCAGAAGAACCGCTTCTAAAACGGAGCAGATAAACGATACGCCAATCGCAACAGAGACGTATATTGTTAGCAGAAACATAAATGTCCTATGTGGTTTTATACACTCATCAAATTTTGCATGAAAAGGGTAAATTTTCATGCCTGCGCATTATCGATGTGAGCACTTTCTATTCGCTTTAAGTCCCGAAATATCAGGCTTTACGGGCTATTGCATGCTTATAAATAAGGCTAAAGATGGTTAAAAACAAGTATTAAGTTTCTCTGTCACAGTAACAAATTGTGAGTTAATGCTCAGATTATGGTTAAAAGTACGTCATGAGAGCTAAAGATCGCTTACAAACCTTTGCCAGATAGGGCATTTATGATTTAGAGTGAGTGGAATTCGATAACCTATGAGAAGGGAAACCTAATGAACAAGACCCAATTAATCGACTTTATCGCAGAGAAAGCAGATCTATCTAAAGCACAAGCTAAAGCTGCTCTTGAAGCAACTCTTGAAGGTGTGACTGGTGCACTGAAAGAGGGTGACCAAGTTCAACTAATTGGTTTTGGTACATTTAAAGTTAACCACCGTGCTGCACGTACTGGCCGTAACCCTAAAACAGGTGCTGAGATCCAAATCGCAGCGGCAAATGTACCAGCATTCGTAGCAGGTAAAGCACTGAAAGATTCAGTGAAATAATTAAGTACCGATTTCAGAGTCAATCGCTCTAGATTGTATATAATGCGTCAAGGTAGTCCCTATCTTGGCGTATATTTGTTTTATGAAGATGAAAAAATTACTAGCCCCTTCACTAATCGCTTCTTTACTTATCGGTTGCTCTTCGAGCGTACCGACACCAAACCTTGACCAATATTCTGATTATACTGGTGGCCAGACTATTGGTGATGCGACTAGCTTATATTGGTATACCGAAAAGTTGAGTTTCCCATTTACTGCGGCTGATTATGTCAGTGCGGGCGACTACGGTTGGTATCAGACAGACTATCGCTGGGATGAAGGCCAACTTCGAGAATTGATTCGTGAGGGAGAGCAATTAAAAGACAATAAAGCGCTAGTGCCATATCGTATCCATGTACGTTTCAATAAAGATGGTGAGGCGATTTATCAACAATATCGGCTTGATGGACGTGTACTGCCGCTCAAATCTGAGAAATTAGCTTGGTTGAAACAAGAAGCGCTGAACATTTCCAATGTCACTAAAGAGCAGAGTCGAGACGGTTTAGCTCTTATTCAAGGCTATTGGGATGGTTCGACGTTTGATACTTGCTCAGGAAAGAGTTACTCAGAAGTTGAGTTTAACGAAACTTTGCCGAGTTTTGTCGTCAACCGCCTATCCACGATTGACAGCTACGCGGCATTCCTTGGCACTACTCGTGGCAATCGAATCGTTGCTAGTGAATTGCTGATGCTTGCAGATGATAGTCATGACTGTATCGAACGGCCGAGTCTGATTGAAGAGTAACTGTTAGTCAGCGACACTAGTCGCCGGTGATGACCAGAATAAACAAAAGGCTTGGTATTGATGACCAAGCCTTTTACGTTTTAGAAGCTAGAAGCTAGAAGCTAGAAGCTAGAAGCTAGAAGCTATTTCCCTTGTTCGCGTTCAATCGCTCTGTAGCCGATGTCATTACGATGGAACATTCCGTTCCAACTAACTTGTTTAGCAAGTGCGTAAGCGCGTTCCTGAGCCTCTGAGACGCTGTTTCCAAGCGCCGTCGCGCATAGAACACGGCCACCGTTAGTGACCACATCGCCATCAGCATTGTTGGTTGTGCCAGCGTGGAAGATTTTCTCTCCTTCCTGCTCATTCGCTGGGAGAGAAATGACATCACCTTTCGCATAATCACCTGGGTAGCCACCTGCTGCTAGTACTACACCGATAGACGCGCGAGGATCCCACTTAGACTCGGCTTCATCTAGCTTTTCGTCGATTGCCATCAAGCAAAGCTCAACAAGATCGGATTCCATACGCATCATGATTGGTTGCGTTTCTGGATCACCGAATCGACAGTTGTATTCGATCACTTTTGGCGTGCCTTCTTTGTCGATCATTAGACCGGCGTAAAGGAAACCTGTGTACGGTGCACCTTCAGCATCCATCCCACGAACGGTTGGGTAGATAACCTCTTCCAAGATTCGCTCATGAATTTCAGGAGTAACCACTGGCGCAGGAGAGTAAGCCCCCATACCACCGGTATTCGGGCCTGTGTCTTTGTCACCGACACGCTTATGGTCTTGGCTGGTGGCCATTGGCAGTACGCTTTTGCCATCGACCATAACAATAAAGCTAGCTTCTTCACCGTCGAGAAACTCTTCAATGACAACACGGCTACCTGCTTCACCAAACGCGTTACCCGCCAACATGTCTTTAATCGCTTCTTCCGCTTCTTCTAGCGTCATTGCAACAATAACGCCTTTACCAGCGGCTAGGCCGTCAGCTTTTACGACGATAGGTGCGCCTTGCTCACGAACATAAGCAAGTGCTGGTTCAATTTCAGTGAAGTTTGCGTAAGCAGCCGTTGGAATATTGTGGCGTGCTAAGAAGTCTTTGGTGAAAGCTTTAGAACCTTCCAGCTGAGCAGCGGCTTGCGTAGGACCAAAGATAGGCAGACCCGCTTCACGGAAAGCGTCAACCACACCGATTACTAATGGAGCTTCAGGGCCGACAATGGTCAGCTCAATCTGTTTTTCTTTCGCAAAAGCGACCAGCTCAGAAATACTCTCAACGCCGATGTTGACGTTCTCAAGCTTAGGTTCAAGTGCTGTACCTGCGTTACCTGGTGCAATAAAAACAGTTTCTACATTTGGGTTTTGTGCCGCTTTCCAGCCAAGAGCATGTTCACGACCACCAGAACCAATAATCAATACGTTCATTTTAAATCCTTCAATCAAATTGCTTAGCTTCGAATATCGAGTAGCGAGCTTCGAGTGATTGTTGTTAACCGTACTCGCTGCTCGCGACTCTGCGCGAAGCGCTCTAGCTTCTTTTTAGTGGCGGAAGTGACGCATACCCGTAAAGATCATCGCCATACCGTGCTCGTCTGCGGCTGCGATAACTTCGTCATCACGCATAGAGCCGCCTGGTTGAATTACGCATTTAATGCCCGCTTCTGCTGCTGCATCGATACCATCACGGAATGGGAAGAATGCATCAGAAGCCATAACACAGCCTTCGACTTGCAGACCTTCGTCAGCTGCTTTAATACCAGCGATTTTTGCTGAGTAAACTCGGCTCATTTGACCTGCGCCAACACCGATAGTCATGTCGCCTTTTGAATAAACAATCGCGTTTGATTTAACGTACTTCGCAACTTTCCAGCAGAATAGCGCGTCTTTTAGTTCTTCATCTGTCGGTTGGCGTTTAGACACGACTTTAAGGTCATCTAGGCTTACCATGCCTTGATCGCGGTCTTGAACCAGAAGGCCACCGTTAACACGTTTAACATCAAAACCGGTCGTCTTGGTTGACCATTCACCACACTCAAGTAGACGAACGTTTTTCTTCGCTGCAACCACTTCAATCGCTTCAGCGGATACAGACGGTGCGATAATCACTTCAACGAACTGACGCTCAACGATAGCCGTTGCTGTTTCAGCATCGAGCTCTTTGTTGAAGGCGATAATGCCGCCGAATGCAGACGTTGGGTCCGTTTTATATGCACGCTCGTATGCCTCTAGGATGTTGCGACCGAGTGCTACACCACATGGGTTAGCGTGCTTAACGATGACACAAGCTGGCTCGTCGAACTCTTTAACACACTCTAGTGCCGCATCAGTATCGGCAATGTTGTTGTAAGAAAGCGCCTTGCCTTGGATTTGGCGTGCAGTCGAAACGGATGCTTCTTCTGGGTTCGCTTCTACATAGAAAGCGGCATCCTGGTGGCTGTTTTCACCGTAGCGCATATCTTGCTTCTTAATTAACTGCTGGTTGAAAGTGCGAGGGAATTTGCTCTCTTCATCACCTTCCTTGTTCTCTCCGTATGAAGGAACCATAGTGCCGAAGTAGTTAGCGATCATGCCGTCGTAAGCTGCCGTGTGCTCGAATGCGGCAATCGCTAGATCGAAGCGAGTTTCTAAGGTTAGAGAGTTATCGTTAGCATCCATTTCTGCGATAACACGCTCGTAATCGTGAGCATTAACCACGATCGTTACGTCTTTGTGGTTTTTAGCAGCAGAACGAACCATTGTTGGGCCACCGATGTCGATGTTTTCAACCGCGTCAGCTAAGGTACAACCTTCTTTAGCAACGGTTTCTGCGAACGGGTAGAGGTTAACGACTACGATGTCGATAGGGTTGATGCCGTGTTTTTCCATCACATCATCATCTTGACCTCGACGGCCAAGCACACCACCGTGAACTTTAGGGTGTAGAGTCTTAACACGACCGTCCATCATTTCTGGGAAACCAGTGTAGTCTGATACTTCTGTAACAGAGATCCCTTTCTCTGCTAGTAGGCGAGCTGTACCACCAGTGGATAGAATATCAACGCCACGGTTAGCAAGAGCTTGGGCAAACTCAACAATACCAGTTTTGTCTGATACGCTGATTAGAGCGCGGCGAATAGGACGAGCGTTAGTCATGCTTCCATTTCCTCAAAGTCACAGAGTTAATATATAAATAAAGATATTTGCCAAAAATGAACTTGTTCTTACGCTTTACTAGGTAAATAGCAGTAAAATATTGGCCAGTTTTGGTAAAGACCTTTCCAGCATTGGCTGGTGATAGACTAGTCTCTGAGTTTGATGGCGCACATTCTAACTAATTTATTACAAAAAAGCTCGCGCAATCGTTTGGCATCGCAAAATTAATTGCAAAAAGCTCGTCTTTTGACTTAAAAAGTAATGAAACAGTTAATAGGAAAAGTTATGTTTCAGATCGGTGAACTGGCAAAACGGTGTAATGTCACCGCAGATACTCTGCGATTTTATGAGAAAAACCAACTGATTAAGCCAGCTGGGCGAAGTGAGTCTGGCTACCGCTTATATAACCAACAAAACCAGAATCAGGTCAGCTTTATTCTAAAGGCGAAAGATCTGGGTTTGAGTCTTGATGAGATTCGTGAATTGTTAGAGATAAAGCTAGAAGCAACAGAACATAGTTGTGCCGAAGTGAAAGCGATTACGAGTGCAAAGCTGAATTTGATTGATGAGAAAATTGGTGAGTTACAACGGATACGCAGTGCGTTGAAAAAAATCAATGATGCCTGCTGTGGGCATGTTGATGATGATGCGAGTCATTGTTCGATTCTCGGTGCGTTAGCCAGTGAAGAAAAGTGATCCCACTCGGCGATACAAGGTGGCGTTAAGACGCGCGACGGATATTCGCTTTAAGCTCGGTTGTGCTTTTAATTTGAGGCAGGTTGTCGTAGTAGAGAGTAACCTGGTTGCGACCAGTCTGCTTTGAGTAATACATCGCCTTGTCTGCCTGAACCATCAACTCGCGAACGGATGAGACTTGAGCGTTGAGTTCCGCAATCCCAATACTTACAGTAGGCAAGATAATATGACCATCAACATGGCAAGGTGTGGATTCTATGGATTCGCGAATTCGCTCTGCGATGTCATAAGCTTGAATCGCATTCGTGTGGCCTAAAAGCACCCCAAACTCTTCTCCACCTAAACGACCAATATAATCGCTACCGCGAATCATCTCACGGCATATGTGTGCTACTTGAGTAATGACTTCATCGCCAGAAAGGTGACCAACTTGATCATTGATTTCTTTGAAGTGGTCAATATCAATCATTAAACAAGAGAGCCCTTGCTCTGAAGGGGAATGAAACTCTCGCTCTAAATGCAGCATAAAAGCACGGCGATTTAAGATTCCTGTGAGTTCATCGGTTTCAGCGAGCTTCTTTAACTCCAGTTCTTGTTGACGAGCGAGAGTGGTTTCTCGCTCCTGCCACATAATGTATTTGGAGCCGTTTGTCAGAGTGATGGGCTTGAGCGTGGCTTCGAACCATCGTTCTTCGACACCACGCCATGCATCCAATTCTTCAATAGAAGACATAAGCAACTGACATGGAGTAACCGAGTAGCGAAGGTGAGTTGTTTGGTTGGATTTAAACGTTTGCGTTAAGCTCTGTTTCACGTTTTCAGCAATGTGTGGAGGTACCATCTCGCTGAATGTTAGGTCTAGATTATCCGTGCTGTAAGGGGGAGTTTGAACCGCACCACCAAAACTCTCCAAGATACGACCACACTCATCAAGGATCAGCAGTCGATCTGGCAGCTCTCGTAGCATCAGGCTTAGCCATTCTTCCCTTTGCATATCAGCCATGTAGCTTAGTCCGAACAAAAAACGTAATTTTGCATTATATCTGGAGTGTTGCACTAAGCAATCGTATTAGATCACAGAATGACGAATGTTTAATCAGTTCATATTGTTACGACCAATGAAAAAGCCGGGCTCACAATGTGAGCCCGGCTTTTAAATCAAGAAAGGTAATGAACGATTAGTTCATGCCGTATTTCTTCAGTTTCTTGCGAAGAGTACCGCGGTTGATACCCATCATAGTTGCTGCGCGAGTTTGGTTGCCGCGAGTGTACTGCATGATGGTATCTAGTAGTGGCTGTTCAACTTCAGCTAGAACTAATTCGTATAGTTCTGTGACTTCTTGACCGTTTAATTGAGCCAAGTAGTTTTTAAGAGACGCTTTAACAGAGTCACGTAAAGGCTTCTGAGTGATCTGGTCTTGTGACGTTACTGTAGTTACTGTTAATGCTTCTGAAGTCAGATTTTGTTCGAACATATTCGGTCTAGCTCTTCTCTTAATTATGATGCAACGTTAACCCGTTATAACTGAAGCCTTAGCTTCAATTATTTAGGCTTTATCAAAATACTCTTCTAATGCTTCAAGCTGTAGCTCTGCTACATCGATAGCATTGAAGGTACGGCGAAACTCACTTGCCTGTTCATGCTCTTTTAGATACCAGCCAACGTGCTTACGCGCGATACGTGGACCTAAATACTCACCATAGAAACTATGTAGAGCATTGACATGACCAAGCAGGATGTCTTTCACTTCCGAAATCGGGAGATCAGGCATCGTGGTGCCGTTTTCCAAAAAGTGTTGGATTTCCTGAAAAATCCACGGACGACCTTGGGCTGGGCGTCCAATCATTAAAGCGTCTGCACCGGTGTACTCCAGTACATACTTAGCTTTCTCTGGGCTATCGATATCACCGTTAGCAATAACCGGAATAGAGATCGCCTGTTTTACCGCTTTAATGCTGTCATATTCGGCCTCACCTTTGTACATGCATGCTTTGGTGCGCCCGTGAAGGGCTAAAGCTTGTATGCCGCAGTCTTCGGCTAATTTAGCGATTTGGACACAGTTTTTGTTGTCTGTATCCCAGCCCGTGCGGGTTTTCAATGTCACAGGGACATCGACTGAATTAACAACAGCTTTCAGAATATCTTCGATGATATCTGGGTACTGGAGTAATGCAGAGCCAGCGAGCTTTTTATTCACTTTTTTTGCTGGGCAGCCCATGTTGATATCGATGATCTGTGCACCGTTCTCAACACTAAACTGAGCAGCGTCGGCCATAAGCTGTGGGTCGGCTCCGGCAATTTGTACAGAGCGAATGCCCGATTCGCCTTCGTGTACCATGCGTTGCTTGGACTTAGACGTTTTCCAAAGTTTAGGATTTGACGACATCATTTCACTGACGGCCATTCCCGCACCATAGCGGAGACACAACTCACGGAATGGTCTATCTGTCACGCCAGCCATTGGGGCAACGATGAGATTGTTCTTAAGTTGGTAGTTTCCGATTTTCAAAACGTCTTCACAGTTTAATGGTCAACAGACCCATAGCAAGGGCGCGCATTTTACGCATTTTTTTGCGCTGTGAAAAGACTAATATTTGAGCATTTACAATTTGTTTTAGTAAAATGCCCAAAAATCAGTCAATTAGCTTGCAAAGTCTTGTCTAGCCTTGCTTTCGACCAGAGATGCGACACCATTCACTTTGCTCTTTGATAGGATCAATGTGAAGCTCATCACGGTAATAATTCGCAACATCTTCAGCTTGCGTATCCAGCACACCAGACATCGCAAGATGACCATTTGGTTTCACTAATGACTTAATAATTGGTGACAGTTCACGTAGAGGAGCGGCCAAAATGTTCGCAACAACGACATCCGCGATCATACCGTCAGGCTGATCTTGAGGCAGGAAGACTTCAAGTTGTTCAGCAACACCATTTCGCTCCGCGTTATCTTTTGATGCTTGTAGAGCTTGAGGATCAATGTCGATCCCGATAACTTTTTCTGCACCAAGCTTGATCGCAGCGATCGCAAGAATGCCAGAGCCACAACCAAAATCGATGACTGTTTTACCGCTTAAATCTAGCCCTTCAAGCCACTCGAGACAAAGAGCCGTCGTTGGGTGAGTCCCCGTACCAAATGCTAGGCCAGGATCGAGCAGTACATTGACTGCGTCTGGCTCTGGAATATCACGCCAGCTTGGACAGATCCATAAGCGCTCGCCAAACTTCATCGGGTGGAAGTTATCCATCCATTCGCGTTCCCAGTCTTTATCTTCGAGCTGTTCTACTTTGTAGGCAAAGCCTTCAGCAAGTAAATTGCTTAGCTTTATTTGTTCAATAATAAAGTTGCTGTCTGCTTCTGCGTCATACAGTGCGAGGATATCAGTATCACCCCAAAGGCGCGTTTCACCCGGAAGAGGCTCAAATACAGGCGTATCGTGAGCGTCTAAAAACGTGACAGACAGGGCTCCAGTCTCTTCCATTAGCATGTCACCGATTTGTTCGGCGTTTTCATTGGTCGCGTTGAGTTTAATTTGAATCCAAGGCATGGGTATGTGCTCTTAAAAGTAAAATTTGCGCAGAGTTTAGCAGATATCTGCTGAGATTATAGACGTAAACAAAAAATGCTCACCGAAGTGAGCATTTTTAAAATAGTTGCTAGTTGCTAGTTGCTAGTTGCTAGTTGCTAGTTGCGAGAGACAATGTATTCTCGTAGCTCGTAGCTCGTAGCTCGTAGCTTACTGTAGCCCCAGCTTCTTCTCTAGGTAATGAATGTTGGCACCACCATGTTGGAAGTTTTCATCATTCATAATGCTTTCTTGAAGCGTGATGTTAGTTTTGATGCCTTCAACGATCATCTCGCCTAACGCGTTCTTCATGCGAGCGATGGCTACGTCGCGGTTCTCACCGAATGTGATCAGTTTACCGATCATTGAATCGTAATGAGGTGGTACCGTGTAGCCAGTGTAGATGTGTGATTCCCAACGAACACCCATACCGCCAGGAGCATGGAAGCGTTCGATCTTACCTGGTGAAGGTAGGAAGCGCACTGGGTCTTCTGCGTTGATACGACACTCAATGGCGTGGCCACGGATCTTGATATCATCCTGAGTGAACGACAGAGGTTGGCCCGCAGCAACACGAAGCTGCTCTTTGATTAGGTCAACGCCAGTGACCATTTCAGTTACTGGGTGCTCTACCTGAATACGAGTGTTCATTTCGATGAAGTAGAATTCGCCGTTTTCGTACAGGAACTCAAACGTACCCGCGCCGCGGTAACCGATTTCTAGACATGCACGTGTACAACGTTCACCGATGTATTTACGCATCTCTTCAGTGATACCTGGTGCTGGAGCTTCTTCCACAACCTTCTGGTGACGACGCTGCATCGAACAGTCACGTTCACCTAGGTGGATCGCACCGCCTTGACCATCAGCAATAACCTGAACTTCAACGTGACGAGGGTTCTCTAGGAATTTCTCCATGTAAACCATGTCATTGTTAAAGGCTGCTTTTGCTTCTGCGCGAGTCATAGCGATAGCTTCAACCAACTCACCTTCTGAGCGTACAACACGCATACCACGACCACCGCCGCCACCAGAAGCTTTGATGATCACTGGGTAACCAATTCGCTTAGCGTGCGCTTTGTTTTTGGCTTGATCGTCGTCTAGTGGGCCGTCAGAACCTGGTACACAAGGTACACCAGCTTTCTTCATTGCAGTGATTGCAGAAACTTTATCACCCATGATACGAATGGTATCAGCCTTAGGGCCAACGAAGATAAAGCCGCTACGCTCAACTTGTTCAGCAAAATCCGCATTTTCTGACAAGAAGCCGTAACCTGGGTGGATAGCCACCGCGCCAGTGACTTCAGCCGCAGAGATGATGCGAGGGATGTTTAGGTAGCTGTCGATACCGCGAGCAGGACCGATACAAATCGATTCATCAGCAAGCAGTACGTGCTTTAGGTCACGGTCGGCTGTTGAGTGTACAGCAACCGTTTTAATACCTAGTTCTTTACATGCACGAAGGATTCGAAGAGCAATTTCTCCTCGGTTCGCGATGACTAATTTATCTAGCATAAGAGAGAGCCTCTATTATTCGATAACAACAAGTGGTTGGTCGAATTCAACTGGTTGGCCGTCTTCAACTAGGATAGCGGTAACAACACCAGACTTGTCAGCTTCGATTTGGTTCATCATCTTCATCGCTTCAACGATACAAAGAGTGTCGCCAGCTTTTACAGTTTGACCAACTTCTACAAATGACTTCGCATCTGGACTTGGAGAACGGTAGAACGTACCTACCATTGGAGAAAGAACTTGGTGACCCGCTGGTACCGCAGGTGCTGCGGCTTCAGTTGCTGCTGGCGCAGGAGCCGCCGCTGCAGGTGCGGCTGCCGCTACAGGAGCTGGCGCTGCTGCATAGTGAATCGGCGCAGGCATTGCAGTGCCGTTACGGCTGATGCGTACCGACTCTTCACCTTCAGAGATTTCTAGCTCAGCAATGCCAGACTCTTCTACTAACTCGATAAGCTTCTTGATTTTACGGATATCCATCTTTTCTTTCTCTTTTATCTTGTGAATAAGACAGCTCATATTGAGCTGCAGAGTGTTTATTTACTTTGATAGTAACTGAGTTACTTTGCCTGCAATTTATTAATAGCAGCAGACAGAGCGAATTCGTAACCTTGTGCGCCTAAGCCGCAAATGACACCTTCTGCCTTATCAGAAAGATAAGAGTGGTGACGGAATGGCTCACGTGCATGTACATTTGATAAATGCACTTCGATAAATGGGATAGCCACGCCGAGCAGTGCATCACGCAGCGCCACACTAGTGTGAGTGAAGGCGGCTGGGTTGATGATAATAAAGTCGACGTTATTGTATGCAGCATGAATGGCTTCAATTAGCTCATATTCACGGTTTGACTGGAGGTGTTGAAGTTCAACGCCGGCTTCGTGAGCTTGTTTGGTTAACGTATCGACAATCTGTGGTAGGCTTTGAGAGCCGTAATGAGCGGGCTCGCGTAGACCTAACAGGTTTAGATTTGGACCATTTAAGACAAGAATGCGTGATTTTGCTGTCATTATGCTGCCATCTTCCTACTTCATGATATGAACTGGAATATTCCCATATTATCGCTGATTCAGCATGCTTATTTTGTTAAAAACAACACTGGATCTTTGAAATAGACCCAGATTATAGCCAATTCAGCGCAAATCGCAGCAATTTACTGGTCTAATCTCCCACCTTGGACGTCGTTTTTTGTAACCGAGGTAACATTTTTAATTCGGTTGAGTCAGTGAAACGCTCGTTTTGACAGGCTTAGAAACAACAAAACCGCCACGATGTGACGGTTTTGTTGTATAGGGGGAGGGGGAATTACGCGAGTTCTGCTTTTTCTGCAATGAGCTTCTCAACCACACTAGGATCGGCCAATGTTGATGTATCACCTAGGTTGCTGGTATCACCGGTTGCAATCTTACGCAGAATTCGGCGCATGATCTTACCTGAACGAGTCTTCGGCAGAGAGTCTGTCCAGTGCAGTACATCTGGAGTTGCGATTGGGCCAATCTCTTTACGTACCCAGTTTTTCACTTCAGCATGCAGTTCTGCACTTGGGAATTCACCGTCATTTAGGGTGATGTAAGCGTAAATTGCCTGACCTTTGATATCGTGTGGGATACCAACAATTGCGGCTTCCGCAATCTTGTGGTGAGCAACAAGCGCTGATTCAATCTCAGCAGTACCCATACGGTGACCTGACACGTTTAGTACGTCATCAACACGACCTGTGATCCAGTAGTAACCGTCTTCATCACGACGAGCACCGTCACTAGTGAAGTACATACCTTTAAAGGTAGAGAAGTAAGTTTGTTCAAAGCGTTCGTGGTCGCCGTAAACGGTACGCATTTGACCTGGCCATGAATCAAGAATGACTAGGTTACCGTCAGTCGCGCCTTCGATGATGTTACCCATGTTATCGACTAGGGCAGGCTGCACACCAAAGAACGGACGGGTCGCTGAGCCAGGTTTTAGGTCTGTTGCCCCTGGTAGTGGAGCGATCAAGATACCGCCAGTTTCTGTTTGCCACCAAGTATCAACGATTGGTGAGTTCTCATTACCGATGGTTTTGTAGTACCACTCCCACGCTTCAGGGTTAATAGGTTCTCCCACAGAGCCCATGATACGAAGGCTGCTACGAGACGTACCTTCTACCGCTTCGTTGCCTTTCGCCATTAATGCACGAATGGCTGTTGGTGCAGTGTACAGAATGTTGACTTGATGTTTATCAACTACTTGGCTCATTCGGTTGGTGTTAGGATAGTTTGGTACACCTTCGAACAGAATGGTTTTTGCCCCGTTTGCTAGCGGGCCGTAGATGAGGTAAGTATGACCAGTGATCCAGCCCACATCCGCTGTACACCAGAAAGTTTCGCCTGGTTGGTAATCAAAGACGTATTTGAACGTCATTGCGGCATACACTAGGTAACCACCCGTTGTGTGTAGGACACCTTTTGGCTTACCTGTTGAGCCGGACGTGTAGAGAATAAAGAGTGGATCTTCTGCTTTCATCTCTTCAGGTGGGCAGTCAGACGAGACGCTTGCTGTTGCTTCATGCCACCAAACATCGCGATGCTCGTGCCAGTCAATGTCACCGCCCGTACGCTTCATAACGATGACTTTTTCGATGGTTTTCACCTCTGGGTTGGTGAGTGCTTCATCGACATTTTTCTTCAGTGGTACTGCGCGACCACCACGTACGCCTTCGTCAGCGGTGATGACGACTTTAGCATCAGAGTCGATAATACGGCCTGAAAGTGCTTCAGGAGAGAAACCACCAAATACCACAGTGTGTACGGCACCGATGCGAGTACAAGCAAGCATGGCAACGGCCGCTTCAGTGACCATTGGCATGTAAAGACAGACAACATCACCTTTGCGTACGCCCTGTTCTTTAAGTGCATTTGCGAACTCACAGACTTCTTTGTGTAGTTCTTTGAACGTGAGTGTTTTGTCATCGTTTGGATCGTCGCCTTCCCAGATGATGGCAATATCATCGCCACGCTCAGCTAGGTGACGGTCAATACAGTTAGCGGATACGTTAAGCGTGCCATCTTCGAACCAACGAATGTCTACGTGGCCTGTGTCGAAAGAGGTATTTTTAACCTGAGTGAATGGCTTGATCCAGTCGACAATTTTGCCGTGCTCACTCCAGAAGCCAACAGGGTCTGTGACAGATTGCTGGTACATGGCTTGGTAAGTATCGTTATCCGCGTGTGTGTTTTTCTTGATGTTCTCTTTTACCGGATAAATATGGGCTTCACTCATTGCTTGTCTCCTTGTTGCTTAATTCGGTGTGAATTGAGCAAGTGTCCGTTTAAAACGAAAAGGTCACCTGACCTCTTCGTTGTAAAATCCTTATGCCTATAACTTTCAATCACAGGAGTAGATTCGACAATTAGACTTTAGGATGATAGGAAGAAATCTGCTTAAAAATTAGCGTTCTATGTTTGAAAATGCGACTTACACAGACCTTTTTATTAGCTTCTATAGGGCAGGTTAAGACTAGGTAGATCACCTTTTGTCAGGCGAACGAAGACCAGTGCGGCAGAAATCGCGTCTTGAAGAGCATCATGCTTATCTTGCATTGGTAAATCCAAATGACGGCATATAGCATCAAGACTGAGATCAAAGTAGGCGTTAGGTAAGTGTTTTTCTAACTTATCGTGATAGATTTGGCTCACTTCAATCAACGGATTTGGCAGTGGGAATCCGAGTTGTTTCAAGCAGGCTAAATCGAGAATTTTTTTATCATAACGAATGTGGTAGCCGACCAGAGGTCGATTACCGATGAATTCCAATAGCTGAATCAAGGCTTGCTTTTCATCAATGCCATCGACAAGGTCTTGGTGGCGTATCTTGTGGATTTTTACTGAGCCAGAATCTAGTGATTGAGGTGCGCGTAAACGAACCTCAAATGGCTTACTGGTTATAATACGGTTATCGATGATTTTGGTCGCGGCAATCGTTACTAGTTCTGCACGATTAGGATCCAAACTGGTTGTTTCACAATCGAGCGAAACATATTCGCCTTTTTTAACAGAGGCAAATAGAGGCTGATATGGCGAGCCTTTAAGCTTGTAATACCAGTAACGGCGGACTATCCAGTTCATCGCAAAGCCTTAATCCCTGATTTGATAATGATAGCCTAAGAACTGCTTAAACTTTTTCACTACATGTAAGCTATGTCGCAGCAAGTCACGCTCGGTTCGGTCTATCTGACTGAGATCGATACGGTTGTGGTTATGTTGATTACTTAATTGCTGATTCAAGCGCAGTTTAAACAGTAGCTTGAGAGCTTCGCTAAGGTTGTCAGCGGTGTCAGGTTCTAGAATCCGCTTTTTGCGTAGGGCTTCGATGCGCTCAAAGGTGTTTTTCTCTTCAATACCGTACTCCAGTGACAAGGTGCGAATACCATGCACTATTGGGAAGATACCGCCACTTTTGACATCCACCCCTTGTTTGTCTTTCTTTACGTTGCCAAACAGAGTTAACGGAAGAGAAAACTGTAGAGCGGGACGAGAGAAGTCTTGCAACGCCAACATGTTATTGAACATGATTTTCTTCAAATGTGCCATGACGGGTTCTAGCAACGATTTGTTGCCTGCAACCGCGTGAGCGTCGGTGAAGATGGCAAGATCCATGACTTGCTCTGCGGAGTTGGGTTTTGACCACACGCCTATGGTGTTCTTCCATGCGGTTTGTGTTTTAACCCATTTTGGATTGTTGACCATCACTTTTCCTGGGCAGAGAGGGTAACCCAATTGCTGCAATGTGTGTGTTAGCTGTTCCATGACGGCTTCACACTGATGCCAGTGCACATCGTCTTTAATAATTAAGGCGTTATCTTGGTCTGTTTTGAGGATTTGTTCTCCTCGCCCTTCTGAGCCTAAAACAACCAGACAACACTGGTCGTGAAGGGCGGGAGGAACAATCAGTTCAAAAGCTTTTTCGATGATTTGTTCATTAACCGCAGAGATCAACTCCATGATAAAGCGGGTGCGAATACCGTTATTAAGCAGACTTTCTACTAGGTGACGCTGACGATTAGAAGCCAGAGCGAGTTCTTCAATGCTTGAGCTGCGAGCAATACTTAAGGTCAGTACATGAGAGTGAGTGGAGAAAGCACTCAAAATCTGTGTCATGTCGAGCATGCCAACCGCTTCTTTACCATCGGAGACCATGACGCGCTTCATTCGATTGCGCGTCATTTTAATCATGGCGTTAAACAGAAAATCCCCATTCTCGACATGAATGACCGGAAAAGTTGCAATTTGACCAACTGGGGTGTCGAGTGGATGACCATCAAGCATGACTGCGTGAAGCATGTTGGTTCGAGTGATGATGCCATAAGGCAGAGAATGTGGGTCATTCACTACGCGTTCGTCATCGTCATTGAGTCTGACGAGTGCAGAATCAATCCCGTTTTGTTTTAAAGTGAGTGTCACTTCATTGAGTGGTTGCTCTGGTGACAGTAGCATCGGTGGATGATAAATATCACTATCCACTTTGGTCAGAATAAATTCAGCGAGATTTTGCTGCTGTTGGGCGGCTTCAATCAACTCTTGTCTACGAGCTAGGTTGTTATCGAAGTAAGCGGCAAATTGACCATTGGCGTTGTAAAGTTCTAGAAAAACCGTTTTTGGGAGCAGATAAGAAAGTGTGTCTTCGAGTGCTACATATCTGTGCTTGACGGTCTCTTCGAACAGCGCGCGAACATCAAACAAGTCATCATTGGCGTAGTGGGCAAAGATCTCTTTGTCGTCTTCTGAACGTTCCTCAACGGCGCCCTTGATGAGTATATGTAAATGCTGACTGGCGACACCAGGCTGGAGTAATGTCTCTTTGGCGCGAAAGTAAGCTACATCGAGTGAGCTACGCAGTTTTTTTTGCTGCTCAGGGTCTAAACGGTCAAAGGGTGGGGATTGCATATTGAACTTATCTGGCATAGCGACTGACTCATGCGATCTCTACATCCGTTTAGTGTGCAGGATTTTGACAATTGTGCTAGACGACTTTGGTCGAACCCGTGGCATGAACACTTTCTTATTGTGACAATAGGGAAACTAAGTTGTGATAATTCTTCCCTTTTTATTCCGCCTTGAGCAAACGATAATACCTTGCCCCTTATTTGATGTATTTCGAGGTTTTGATGTTAACCCCTTCTCCTTATGGCTGGATCTCCCAGTATTTTGTTGGCTTCTTTTTTGCCTACGGCGTCTATCTGCCGTTTTGGGCATTATGGTTTGAAGAGCAGGGGGTATCCGCAACTGACATTGGTCTACTTGTCGGCATTGGTTTTGCGACTCGTTGCGTCGCTAACATGGTACTGACGCCTCGAATTCATAAAGTCGAACATTTAATTCCGGCACTCCGCTGGTTGACGGTGGCCTCGATTATTTTTGTCGCATTTCATTTCTTCACAGGGGGAAGCTTCTGGTTGATGGCGTTGGTCACGGTACTATTCAACCTTTGTTGTGGCCCTATTGTTCCACTTTCTGATGCCATGGCAAACTACTATGCACGGCTTAAGATGCTCGACTACGGACGTACCCGTCTATGGGGTTCCCTTGCCTTTATCGCGGGGTCAACTGTGGTTGGCTATCTTGTTGCTCAGTACGGTTCAGATATGATTATCTATACCGCGTTGTCAGGTGTCATCGTCGCGCTAATCTTTTCGGCGCGTAGCATTAATCCAATGCCCGTGACGACCTCAGAAGATGACGCTGAACGTCCTAAACTGACAGAGTTGCTGCGTGAACTGCCTGTGATTAAATTTTTACTACTGGTGGCAATGATTCAGGGAAGTCATGCGGCGTATTACAGTTTTAGTTCAATTTACTGGAAAGGTGCGGGTTACTCAGAAGACATAATCGGTTACTTGTGGAGCTTAGGGGTGGCGGCTGAGGTGGCAGTATTTGCTCTAAGTAAACGTCTGTTCTCTGGCTGGAGTTTGCGCGCTTTATTTGTCGTAGCAGCACTAGGGGTAATCGTTCGTTGGGGGCTAACCGCGTCGACGACGGCATTGTTAGCGTTAGTTGCAATCCAGCTATTACACGGCGTGACTTTCGCGATGGCACATATTGCTGCCATTCAATATATTCAGCATTCAGAGCAGCGCAAAATGGTGGCACTGCAAGCCTTATATAATGCGATTCCGCTCGGTGCTTTTATCGCACTAATGACGACCCTAAGTGGCTGGGGATATGAACACTGGGGTGCGAATATTTTCTGGGCAATGGCCGTGATGGGAGTGGTGGCGCTATTTATTAAGGTTGAGCCGCAAGGACACAGTGCCGATCAGATAATGAAAGCGGAGCCCAAAGCACAGAATTAAGCCTATTTGATTGAGTTCGTGTGCTTTAATGAGTTTAATGAAACCTCTTCAATATGAAGAGGTTTTTTTGTTTCTGACCAGAACAATTACCATGGATGAATAAGATAAGGATATCTGATGCAAGGTTGGCTCGTGATCACCGTATCACTGTTGTATCTCGGTTTGCTGTTTCTCATTGCCTGGTACGGTGATAAACAACACTCTTGGTTAGCGAAGTGGCGACCTTGGGTCTACAGCTTATCCATTGCCGTGTACTGTACCTCTTGGACCTTTTATGGCACCGTTGGGCAGGCCAGTAGCAACCCATGGTCATTTCTTCCCATTTATCTAGCTCCAATACTGGTGTTTACTCTAGGCTGGCGTATTCTTGCTCGCCTTATCATTACGGCTAAACGGGAACATATTACGTCGATAGCTGACTTTATTGCGGCACGCTACGGCAAATCCCAAGGTTTGGCTGTGGTGGTTACTTTAATCGCGGTAGCAGGCATCCTACCTTACATAGCGCTCCAGTTGCGTGGTATTACCATGGGATTGGAGATCATCGCCCCAGATTTGCCAGCACAATTCGAAGGGTCAGGGTTCGATGTGTCTTGGTTTGTTGTCGTTGCATTGGCTATCTTTACCATGCTGTTTGGTACACGACATATCGATAATACCGAGCACCACCGTGGCATGATGATGGCGATTGCGTTCGAATCGATTATCAAGCTGGTGGCCTTCCTTGCGGTTGGTCTGTTTATCCTATTTCTGGCACTAAACCGAAGCGATGTGGAATTAGTCGACATCGCTCGACAAACTTATCAGTCGCCCAATGTTCCAACTTTACTGATCCATACTCTGCTCACCATGTTGGCAATTGTCTGTCTGCCGCGTCAGTTCCATACCATGGTCGTAGAAAATGAACGAGCGCAAGACTTGCACACAGCGCGCTGGTTATTTCCGATCTACCTGATTTTGATGGGCATCTTTGTACTACCAATCGCTTGGGTCGGGCAATCACTGTTGACTGATGCGAGTCCTGATACCTATGTCATCAGTCTACCGATGGCTGTTGGGGCGCAAGATGTCGCCTTGCTGGCATTCTTGGGGGGAACATCCGCGGCGAGTGGTATGGTGATTGTCTCGACAATCGCACTGGCAATCATGGTCTCGAATGATTTAGTCATGCCGCTGTTGCTGCGCAGAATGCGCTTGTCTCAGCGTAATCACAGGCATTTCTCCGGTTTACTGTTGGTTATTCGTCGTGGGCTAATCCTGTTGCTGCTGCTTGGTGCATGGGCTTTTTATCAGGCGTTGGGCAGTATCCACTCCTTGTCAGCGATCGGTTTTCTTTCTTTTGCGGCGATCACTCAATTCGCCCCAGCCCTGCTAGGTGGGATGTACTGGCGACAGGGCAATCGAAAGGGGGTTTATGTTGGCTTAGCGGTTGGCTTTACCCTCTGGTTGATCACTTTGATGAGTCAGACTGATATGTTGGCGGGCAGCGCGGAGAGTAATCTGTTGTTATGGCTGATTACACCACCTGATTTGCTGCAGCATTGGGATGTGACTAACTCTGATTGGGGCATATTGCTGAGTATCTCTCTTAATGCTCTTTGCTACGTTGTCGTTTCGCTGTTTACCCGCGCGAGTTTGAGTGAACGACTACAATCCGCTTCTTTCGTTGGTACTCCATTACCAGAAAGCGAGAACATGAGCCTTTATCAAAGTCGAGTGACCGTCGGCGAGTTAGAAATGCTTGCTTCTCGCTTTGTGGGTCGCCAGAGAGTGCGTAACGCCTTCCGACAATATTGGCATCAGCAACGAGAAACCATGCTGCCAAATCAGCAGGCTCCATCCACCTTAATCCGCCATACTGAGCGTGTTCTCGCTGGTGTGTTTGGCGCTTCTTCAGCAAAGTTAGTACTCACTTCAGCTCTGCAAGGACGCAACATGCAGTTAGAAGAAGTGGCTACCATCGTCGATGAAGCGTCTGAGTTGTATGACTTCAGCCGAGGTCTATTGCAAGGTGCGATTGAACACATAGGTCAGGGAATTGCGGTGGTCGATAAGCAGTTGCGGCTGGTGGCGTGGAATCAGCGTTATCTTGAATTATTTACTTTTCCAGCCGGACTGATTCAGGTTGGTCGACCGATCGCCGATGTGATTCGCCACAACGCTCAACAAGGTCTATGTGGCCCAGGTGACCCTGAAGAACATGTTCGTCGGCGTGTGTTCCATTTAGAGCAAGGTACGCGGCATACCTCGTCGCGGGTTCGCCCTGATGGTCGAGTTATTGAAGTTCAGGGCAATCCAATGCCGGGTGGCGGCTTTGTTATGAGTTTTACTGATATTACGGTGTTCCGAGACGCAGAACAGGCACTAAAAGACGCCAATGAACGCTTAGAAGTGCGAGTGAGAGAGCGAACTCAAGAGCTAGAACAATTGAACAAAAAGCTGGTTGTGGCAACTCAGCGATCGGAACATGAATCTCAATCTAAATCTCGCTTCTTGGCAGCAGTAAGTCATGATTTGATGCAGCCGCTCAATGCAGCTCGTCTGTTTGCGTCCTCGTTATCAGAGGTCGCGAGCGAGCCAGAAACCAAGCAGTTGTCTGGTCATATAGAGAGCGCATTGGGGGCGGCCGAAGATCTGATTGGTGACCTGCTGGATATTTCTCGTCTTGAGTCGGGCAAACTTGATACTCACGTTCATGGTTTTGCCATCAATGACGTATTGTCCAATCTCAATGCCGAATTTAGTGCCTTAGCCAAGCAACAGGGCATTGAGTTTTCAATGATACCAAGCCGGATGCTGGTTCAGTCAGACCCTAAGCTACTGCGCCGAGTGGTGCAAAACTTTTTGACCAACGCATTTCGCTACAGCCCTAAAGGAAAGGTTGTGCTTGGCGTCAAGCGTGTTGGGGGGCAAGCGAGAATCGATGTTTGGGACAACGGCATGGGGATCGACGAAGACAAACAACAAGAGATCTTCGAGGAGTTCAACCGTGGTAGTCAGGTCCGTTCAGATCAAGGGCTTGGTCTTGGTTTAGCCATATCAAAAGGCATCGCTCATGTGCTGGGTCATCAAATCACCATGCGCTCATGGCCGGGCAAGGGAAGTGTTTTCTCTATTACGCTTGCACGCAGTGAAAAAGTCCAGCCTCCGGTTAAAGAGAGTGTTGCAACCACAGTCTCCGACCTTAGTCATTTGAAAGTTCTTTGTGTCGATAATGAACAAGATATCTTGGTTGGAATGGATAACTTGCTCGGACGTTGGGGCTGTGATGTTCGCACGGCTATCGATTTGGTGGGCTGCTTGCAGTCGATAGACGAGCACTGGGTACCAGACGTGATATTGTCAGATTACCGTCTTGATAATGGGCGCACGGGTCTAGAGGTTCTACAGCAGTGTCGTTTACGTTTAGGTGATAGTTTTGTTGGGGTCATCATCAGCGCCGATCGTACCGAAGATATGTTGTATGGCATTAAATCGAACGGCTTTAGTTTTATTCCTAAGCCAGTCAAGCCTCTAAAATTGAGAGCGGTGTTGAATCGGGTGTAGGGGTTTAGAGTGGGCGTCGCCCTGCGAGAATTTAGAACGCTGCGCTCCGAGAACGGACTTCGTCCTTCGAGAGGTGCGCGTTATAGCTGCTGGGTAGGTATCTGAACCAGAGCTTTTTGTTGGGAACTTACGTCTAAAATACAGAAAAAAGGTTGACGCCTTAACGTCAACCTTGCAAATTTTCTCGCTTCTCGCTTCTCGCTTCTCGCTTCTCGCTTCTCGCTTCTCGCTTCTCGCTTCTCGCTTCTCGCTTCT